>NZ_JBSFUU010000079.1:0-44504 GCF_053591955.1 Streptomyces sp. NPDC002845
GCCCGCACCTCGTCGACGGCTGCCTCACCGAGACCGGCCTGACCATTGGTCCGACCCAAACGTGACCTTGCTACCTCACGCATTAAAGATCAGTACACGCGACTGTATGCGACGACCGAAGGACGGCGCGGGTGGGGCTCCCCGCAACTTCCGCCGCCGTCAGGCCACTTGAGGCCCACACGCCGCTTTCATGCCGAACCCTTGCGCCCCTCCGTCATTTTGGGCCCTTGGTCGAGCCCTTCCCCTTGCCGGGCCTGTCGTCGGAGTTGCCCGGGAGGGCCGGAGCGGTCGTCGCGGGGGCGGCCGAGGCCGCGGGCGGCACGGCGACGGGGGCGGTGGAGCGGCCGGGGGATGGCGCGGCGGAGCCACGGCCCGACACACCGGCGGACCCCTCGACCGAAGCCGGGTCGCTCGCCTTCGAGCCCTCCTGGGACCGACCCTCGCCGCCCTCGCCGTCGCCCGCACCGGCCGGACCGCCCGTGGCCGAGACGGAGTACTGACCCGTCGGGGTGATGGCGGGACCCTCCTCCTGCGTAGAGGTCCCGGAGAAGGAGAAGTCGGCGACCACGACGGCCAGAACGACGGCGGCGAACCCGCCCCCGGCGAGGGCTCCGCGCCGGAGCGTCCGGTTCCGCGCCTCGGCCCGGCGGTGCGCCGACCGGTCGAGGCGGCTCGGCCCAGCCCCGCCGGGCCCGTCCGTCACCACGTGATCGAACTGCACCGTGTCGTCGTACGCGTTCTCCCATCCGTGCGCGGCGGCCGGGTCCGCGTACCCCTCGTACTCGGGTGTCGGCACGCTGTCACCGAACGGGTGGTACACGTTCGGTGCTCCGTGCGATTCGCGATCATCCGATTTCGCGCCGTTCATACTGTTAGCAGCATTCACGCCGTATGCCCCGTTGTGATGCTGAGGATGGCTGGACATGGCGGCGGATTGTAGGGACGGGAGGGGGCCAGGGGACAGCGGAGGCCCATTTCACCGCAAAGCGACCGTCTCACGTGGTGGAAAACACGGTCCGGGATGCGTTACCGCGCCGTAAGCTCACGGGCATGCAGGTGATCCAGTCGACCAAGCTAGCCAACGTCTGTTACGAGATCCGGGGCCCGGTGCTCGAGGAGGCGATGCGGCTTGAGGCGGCGGGACACCGCATCCTCAAGCTCAACACCGGCAACCCGGCCGCCTTCGGCTTCGAGTGCCCGCCGGAAATCCTGGAGGACATCCTCCGCAACGTCTCGTCGGCCCACGGCTACGGCGACGCGAAGGGACTGCTCGCCGCACGCCGGGCCGTCGTCATGCACAACCAGACCCTCGGCATCGAGACGGACGTCGAACACGTCTTCATGGGCAACGGCGCGTCCGAGCTGATCACGATGGCGATGCAGGGCCTCCTGGACGACGGCGACGAGGTCCTCGTCCCGGCACCGGACTACCCCCTGTGGACCGCGGCCGTCTCACTCTCCGGCGGCACAGCGGTGCACTACCGCTGCGACGAGCAGGCGGACTGGATGCCCGACCTGGCCGACGTGGAACGCAAGGTCACCGACCGCACCAAGGCCATCGTCATCATCAACCCGAACAACCCGACGGGCGCGGTGTACGACGAGGCCATGCTCCAGGGCCTGACGGACATCGCCCGCCGCCACAACCTGCTGGTCTGCTCCGACGAGATCTACGACAAGATCCTTTACGACGACGCCACGCACATCCCGACGGCCTCCATCGCCCCCGACCTGCTGACCCTCACCTTCAACGGCATGTCGAAGGCGTACCGGGTGGCGGGCTACCGGGTGGGCTGGATGTCGATCTCGGGCCCGCGCGCACACGCCGACTCCTACATCGAGGGCCTGACGATCCTGGCGAACATGCGACTGTGCGCGAACATGCCGGGACAGCACGGAGTCGTGGCCGCGCTGAGCGGGCGGCAGAGCATCAAGGACCTCGTACTCCCCGGTGGGCGGCTGAAGGAGCAGCGGGATGTGGCGTACGAGCTGCTGACACAGATCCCCGGCGTCACATGCGTGAAGCCGAAGGGGGCGCTGTACCTCTTCCCCCGGCTCGACCCGAACGTCTTCAAGATCAAGGACGACCGGCAGCTGGTCCTCGACCTCCTCCGCCGCGAGAAGATCATGGTCGTCCAGGGCACCGGCTTCAACTGGCCCGAGCCCGACCACTTCCGGGTGGTGACACTGCCGTCAGTCGTGGATCTGCGGTCGGCGATCACACGGATCGGACACTTCCTGAACGGTTACGGCCAGCCCTGACGCCGCGCCCGGACCGCACTCAACTTTAGACGAAATCTAAGATAGAGTGGATGGACGACAGCTTGGAGGCCATCCCATGTACGAGCCGATCCGCACCAAGTCGGTCCACGCGATGGCCGGCACCACCCCCGACTTCCCCCACCGCTCCCGCGAGGAAGAGCTCGACATCCAGCTCGCGGGCCACCTGACGGCACTGCTCGCCGTGACCGACGAACTGCGCGCCCTGGCCCCCTCCGGCGACCTGGACATCGCCGCGGAGCGCCTGGCCGACCAGATCGTACGACTCCGGGGCGGACGCCCGACCGTACGGGCAGCGGCCGTCGGCACCCCCCACAAGCCGGACCTCTCCGCCCTGCACCAGCGCGCCCACACCCTCGCGGGCCGCACCCTCGTCGTCGCCGCCTCCCGCGCCGACACAGCCGTCGCCATCCTCGCCGCCGAGCGCATGGACGCCCACGCGGCCGCAACAGAGCCCCGCGAACTCGCCTCCCACTGAGCCGGCCCCGCTCCCACCGACGGCCCCGGTCCGCGCGCACCCGCAGCGACGCGCGGACCGGGCGCCACAGCACTGCGTTGGCTTGAGCAGGGGCTGGGGGCGCCCGTCTTATGCCGAGGGCGCCCTTGCCCTGGGCCGGGCCCGCGTGGGTTCCGGGTCGCTTGGCACCGCCGGGATGCGCCGCGAGGGCTGAGCGCCGTTGCGGCGGATCAGGGGGGGCAGGCCCCTGTACCCCACGCACCGTCAGCCCCGTACGCACGGCAGAAGCCCGTCCGCGCGCGCCAGCCTCCACGCACCCGCAGCCGCGTACGGCGGGAAGGGGGTGTGCCGGGGGTGTCCGCCCGCAGCGGCCGGCGTCCGTCGCCGGGTGCCGTACCCGGCAACAGCGCCCGCCGGACCGAGGACGGAGACCCCCGGCGCGCCACCGACCCCACACGACACCGCAGGCGCCCAAGCCACAACGGCGGGACAGCCGCGCCCCATAAGGGGCGCGGGGCGGTGACATCAGCGGCTCCGCCGCGGGGCGCGACCAGCCACACACAACCCGCACCCTCCCCTCCTCCCCCGGAGGGTCCCGTTGCGTAACGAGACCGACACGCCACCTCCCGTTCACCCCCGACCGTGAGGAATGTTGGAGTCCGGGAGCAACCTCACCCATGTGAGACGTATCGCAGGAATCGTCCTGGCGGTCCTGTTGCTCGGCGGCGTGGCAGCAGCCGTCGTCACAGGCCGCGAAGCGCAGGACACGGACACGGCAACGAAGACCGTGCGAGGAGTGATCGGATCGGAGAAGGCGGAGTTCTTCGCCGATCCCGACGTGGTGAAGGCCTTCGCTGCCCAGGGCTACACCGTGCAGACGGAGACATCCGGCTCCTGGGCCATGGAGGGTCTGGACCTCAAGGGCCACGACTTCGCGTTCCCCGGCAGCCAGGCCCCCGCCGACGAACTGGCCGACAAATACAACGTACGCCAGCCGCTCCCCCGCCCCTTCTACTCCCCCCTCGTCATCGTCGCCCACCGCGCCGCCGCCGAGGTACTCCAGCAGAACGGGCTCGCCACGCTCAGCAAGAACAGCGGCACCTTCAAAATGGACGCCTACCTCAAGGCCGCGGAGAACGACCGAACCTGGCAGAACCTCAAGGGCGCCGAAAAGTACGGCGAGTTGACCGGCCTCCTCTACGTCGCCACCACCGACCCGACCACCTCCAACTCGGGCGCCCTCTACCTCGCCGCCACCTCATACGTGGCCAACGGCGGCCGCGTGGTCGCGGACAAGGCCGCCATCGACACCACCGCGAACCTGATGCGCAGGCTCACCAGCGTCCAGGGCGCCCAGCAGAGCAGCTCCGACGCGGCGTTCCGGGACTTCATCAGCGGAGTCGGCAATCCGCTCGTCCTCGTCTACGAGTCCCAGGTGGCCTCGCTCCTCACACAGGGCCAGACCGTGGGCGACACCGTGGACGACATGGTCGTCCTCTACCCGGACACCACCGTCAACAGCGACCACACCGTCGTCCCGGTCACCGAAGAGGGCCGCGCCCTCGGCGAACTCCTCAGCACCGACCCGGAGTTGCGCAGGCTCGCGGTCCGGCACGGCTTCCGCCCGCAGGGCGCGACCGCAGAGTTCGAGGCGGCAGCCGCGAGGCACTCCACCCACCTGATGCCGAAGCTCACCGTCCGCCAGGCACCCGTGCCCACCTCCGAGGTGCTGCACGAGATGACGCACCGGGCGAAGAGCTGAACGGGGGATCAACCAGTGACCACCAACGACACCAATAACCCCAACAACCCCAATGACAACAACACCACCCTCACCCTGACCCCACCCGAGCCCGTCACCCCCGTCCCCCGCGAGCAGGCCGGCGGGCTCGTACCCGTCGACGACTCCGTACGCGAGGACATGGCGCAGAAGGCCACCGAGTACGTACGCGGACTCGCCGCCCTGGACGCCCGCTCCCCCGAGTTCGCGGGCAAGGTCGGCGAGATCACCGCCCTCGGCTCGGGCGAAATGCGCACCGCCGCCGCCCAGTCCAACCGCATGCTGGAGCGCACCATCCGCAGCCTCCCCTCCAAGGGCGAGGACGCTCAGTCCCACGTAGCGGGCTCGCTCGTGGAACTCCGGCGTGTGGTGGAGGACCTGGACCCGAGGGACCTGCCCGGGAGCAAGGGCCGCAGGTTCCTCTCGAAACTCCCCGGCGGCAACAAGCTGCGCGACCACGTCGCCAAGTACGCCTCCGCGCAGGGCACGCTGAACAAGATCGTGGGCTCGCTGCGCGGCGGACAGGACGAACTCCGCCGCGACAACGCCGCGTTGCAGACCGAGCGCGTCCGCCTCTGGGAGACGATGGGCAAGCTCCAGGAGTACGTCGTCCTCACCGAAGCCCTGGACACGGCCGTCGAGGAGCACATCGCGGCGGCGGAGGCCACGGACCCGGCCCGGGCCGACAGCCTCCGCGCGGACGTCCTCTTCCCCGTCCGCCAGAAGCACCAGGACCTGCTGACCCAACTCGCGGTCTGCGCCCAGGGCTACCTGGCCATGGACGTCGTCCGGCGCAACAACGACGAGCTGATCAAGGGCGTGGACCGAGCCGCGACCACCACGGTCTCGGCGCTGCGCATCTCCGTGATGCTCGCCTCCGCCCTCGACAACCAGCGCAAGGTCGTCGACCAGGTCAACGCCCTGCGCGGCACGACCGAGGACCTGATCCGCGGCAACGCGGAGATGCTCGCCACCCAGTCCGGCGAGATCCAGCGCATCGCCGCCGACCCGGCCGTCGGCGCCGAAACGCTCCGCTCCGCCTTCCAGCAGATCTACCGCACCCTCGACGCCATCGACACCTACAAGGTCCAGGCCACCGAGACCATGGCGGCCACCGTCGAGTCCCTCACCTCCGAACTCCAGCACGCCACCGCGTACTTGGAGCGCAGCCGCTCGCAGGGCGCGCTGGAAGGCGGGCTCGGATGAGAACGCGCACAGCTCTCGCCCTCGCATTCGCCACAACGGCGGCCCTCCTGACAGGCTGCTCCACCAACGAGCCGACCCCCGCCACCACCAACACGAACACCAACACCAACACCAACACCAACACCAAGCCCATCCCCGGCACCCTCCGCGTCCTCGCCTCCTCCGAACTCGCCGACATGGAACCGGTGTGGGAGCAGCTCCACCAGGACACCGGCATCCAGATCCGGCCCACCTACATGGGCACCCTCGGCGCGGTCGAGCTGCTCGCGAAGGGCAGGGCGTCGGACTCGTACGACGCGGTCTGGCTCGCCTCGAACGACTACCTGCGGCTGCGCCCGGAGGCGGCGCGGGAGATCGTGTCGGAGACGCCGGTGATGTCCAGCCCGGTAGCGATCGGCGTGAAGCCGGACACCGTACGGGAGTTGGGGTGGAAGCCGGCGGACATCACCTGGTCGGACATCAACGAGGCGGTGGCGGACGGGAAGCTGACGTACGGCATGACCGACCCGTCCCGCTCCAACTCGGGCTTCTCGACCCTCATCTCCGTTGCCTCCGCGCTCTCCGGCGCCCAGTCCGCGCTGACGGACGCGGACGTGGGGAAGGCGACGCCGCGGCTGAGGGAGTTCTTCAAGGGGCAGCGGCTGACGTCGGGTTCGTCGGGATGGCTGGCCCAGGCGTACGACCGGCGCGGCGATGTCGACGCGCTGCTCAACTACGAGTCGGTGCTCCGGACCCATGGCGACCTGACCGTGATCCTGCCCCGCGACGGCGTGGTCACCGCCGACTACCCGCTCTCCTCGCTGGCCTCCACGAGCCAGGACGTGCGTGACGACGTCCGCCGCCTCGCCGAAGCCCTGCGCACCCCGGAGACCCAGCGGCTGATCACCGAGCGCACCCTGCGCCGCCCGGTCGTCCCCTCCGTGCCGCCCGCGGCCGGGCTCGACACCGACCGCCGGCGCGAACTGCCCTTCCCGGGCACCCGTTCCGTCGCCGACGGGCTCCTCGACGCGTACGAGGACAAGCTCCGCCGCCCCTCCCGGACCGTGTACGTCCTGGACACCTCGGGCTCGATGGAGGGCGAACGGCTCGACCGGCTGAAGACCGCCCTCACGGAACTGACCAGCGACTTCCGGGAGCGGGAGGAGGTGACGCTGATGCCGTTCGGGTCGGAGGTGAAGAGCGTGCGCACCCATGTCGTACGGCCCGAGGACCCACGGTCCGGGCTCGACGGTATCCGTCAGGACACGCGGGAGCTGAGTGCCCAGGGCGACACCGCGATCTACACGTCGCTGCAGAAGGCGTACGAGCATCTCGGCGCCGACCGCGACACGTTCACGTCGATCGTGCTGATGACGGACGGCGAGAACACGACCGGGGCGAGCCCGGAGGAGTTCGACGCGTTCCACCGTCGACTCAGCGACCACCAGCAGCGGAACGTCCCCGTCTTCTCGATCCTCTTCGGCGACTCCGACCGGGACGAGCTGGACCACATCGCCGAACTGACCGGCGGCCGTCTCTTCGACGCCCGGCAGGGCTCGCTCGACGACGCTTTCGAGGAGATCCGTGGCTACCAATAGAAGTGCCGGTAGGGGTACCAACAAGGCTCTGGGCTACCTGGAGTCCCGCAAGAACCTCACCGGCGGCGCCCTCGGCCTCGTCGGGCTCGCACTGACCTTCACCGGTGCGGCGGGCGCGTACTGGCCGGTCGTGGTCGCGGGTCTGTACGGCGCGGGCGCCCTGAGCGCCCCGCCGGAACGCCCGCCGCTGCCGGACTTCCCGGACCCGTCGGCCCAACTCGACGAACTGCGCGCCGACTTCGGCAGGCTGCGCGACTACCTCGCGGACATCGATCTGCCGCCCGCCGCCTCCGGCCGGCTCGCCGAGCTGACTGATCTGCTCACGGCCCTCCTCGACCCCGGCTGGGTCGCCGAGGTCCTCGCACAGGACCCGGAGGGCGTGCACGCCCTCTCCAGGGCCGTACGGCAGGACGTCCCCGAGGCGGTCGACACCTTCGTACGGACGCGATGGTGGACCCGGCTCACCCCGGGCACCGAACCACCGGAGCGACACCTGGAGCGTCAACTCACCCTTCTCCAGGACGAGTTCGGAAGCCTGGCGGCCGCACTGCGGGACACCGAGGCGCGGCGGCAGGAGTCGCACACGCGGTATCTGGAGGACCGGTCGGGCTGAACCCTCTGAAGCCTCTGAACCCTCACGCGGTGACCACGATCAGGATGAGCAGCACCACCGTGATCACCGCGGCCACGATCTTCAGCGCGGCGTAGGAATCCGTCGGCTGTTCCTCCTGCGGAGGCACGGGAGTTGGCGTCGCCTGGGGCCCGTTGAACACGTCGTGGCCGGTGAGCGCCGCCCGGGTGCACCACGGGCAGGTCGGCAGGTGGGAGCCGTAGGTGTGCAGGGGGCGGGCGGGGCAGACCCGTACCTGGGAGCGCTCCTTGTCGAGAGCGCGCAGCCAGGCCTCCGCCGGGGGACGGGAGGCGGGGGCATGGACGCCGGGGCCGAAGGCGGCGCGGGCCAGGGTGAGGAGGTCGGGCGGCAGGACGGACGGGTCGATGGTGCCGCGCGGGATGATGACCAGCTCGGGGCGGACGACGTAGCTGACGCTCGCGGCGATGTTGTCCTTGACGGTGGACTCCGACGCGCTGTCGTGCGGGACGCCCCCGAACGGGTGGTTGCCGGCGGTGAGCAGCTGGTAGACGAGGACCGCGAGGGCGAAGTCGTCGCTCTGCCGGGTGGCCGGGCCGCCCGCCTGGCGTTCCGGGGACGAGTATTCGGTGGTGTGCATCAGGCACGGGAACTGCTCGCCGGTCGCCGGGTCGGTGAAGGCGATGGAGTCGCAGTCGAGGAAGGTGACGAAGCCGTTGGCGTCGACGACGACGTTGCTGGCGGAGAAGTCGCCGATGACGAGGTTGTCGTAGTGCATACGGGCGGTCATGAAGGCGAGGTTCCAGGCGACACCGAGCAGGAACCGCCAGTCGGCCCGGCCGGGGAACAGCTTCAGCCGCTGGGCGCGGGTGAACAGGCCGATCAGCTGGACGTGTCCGGGTTCGCCGAAGCGGCGCATGGCGTAGCCGATGAACTCGCCGTCGGTGCCACGGGCGATCGCGGTGGGCCAGGCCAGCTCGGGCGGCTGGCTGGCGTCGGTGGGGCGGGCGGCGAGCGGGGACATGGTGAGCATGCGGGTCAGCCGCCGCTCCTGGTCGGGGCCGGGCGGGTCGCGGTAGATCTTGACGACGATCCCCGGGTCGCCCTGGACCGGGAACACGGCCGCCTGCCCGCCGCCCTTCAGCGGCAGCTCGGCGAGGGTGACCGGCTTGCCGTCGAGGAGGACCGTGCGGCCGCTCATACCCGCCCCTTCGGTTTCCGTACGGCCCGCAGGAGCGTCTTGTCGTCGGCGTTCAGCGCGGTCAGCCGGTCCGAGCGGAGGAGGGCGGCCAGGCTGTCGTGCGCGTTGTCGGACACGGTGTCCAGGGAGCGGAACACGGCGTCGGCGAAGGACGTGTTCGGGGCCTGGACGCCGCCGCTGGGCCGGGCCAAGGCTGCCTGGGCGAGCCCGTCCGTGGACAGCAGCACTCCATCGATGCCGTCGTCGGCCACACAGTCGGTGTGCACCCAGCGGGCCGCGTCCGGCGAGGTCAGGAACACCGTCTCGTTGCTGTACTCGCTCACGGACGCGGCCTGCGGCAACAGATGGAACTGCCGCTCGCCGTCCTCCGTACCGGCGCGTACGACGACGAAGCCGTCCCCCACGGTCAGATGCCCGAGCCAGCCCGCCGTGAGCACGACGACCGTGAGGGTGGTGGCGAAGTCCTGGACGTCGGCGCCGGTCGCGTCGATCGTGTCGAGGAAGACCTTGCTGACGTCGTGAAAGGCGTCCTGCAGCAACTCGTGGACGGCCTCCCCCGGTGGGCACTCCACCGCCGCGGCCGCCCGGCGCCCGAAGTGCTCGGCGGCCAGGTCGACCGCGAGCTGCGCGCCCTCCTCGGAGCGCGGCCGGCTGCCCGCCCCGTCGGCGACGGCGAGGACGGCCACGGACGAGGTCGCCGCGTAACGGCAGGCGTCCTGGCAGGGCAGGCCCTGGCGGCGGTGACGGTACCCCTCGACGCTCATGCCGTGGATGCGCCACGGCGAGTCCCGTACGTCGTGCGCCTCGCGTGCGCCGCCCCGTGCGTCCCCCTGGTCCATGCCGCCGCCCTCAGGATTCCCAGGCCGGGCGCTGGGTCTTGAACTGGCTGAAGATCTTCTCGAAGACCTCGTCGCCCGCGCCCTTCTGCTCGGCGTTCGCGCTGGCCGACATCATCTGGAGCAGCTCACGGAACGGAAAGCCCTGCAGGCGGGCGTTGAACTTGGGCGCGAACGCCCGCAACACCTGCTCCCCCATGTCCGCGATCCCGCCGACGCCGATCGCGTACAGCCGGAAGCGGCGCGCGGCCTGCTCGTCGGCCAGCACGGGGATCAACCGGTGCCAGGAGTCGGTGAGATGGCCCGTCGCGTCGGTCGGGATGCCGTCGGTGACCAGGCAGATCTGCGGCCGGTAGTACTGCAGCCCGGACGCGCGCAACTCCGCCTTGCGCGCCGCCACGATGTGCATCGACAGCTCCAGCGCCTCCGTCATCAGGGTCACCCCGGCGGCCGTGAGCTGGGGTGCCTGGAAGGCGTGCGCCGGGATGAACGGGCTCACCCGGGCGCGCGCGTCCAGCATGTGCGGCCCGCGCCAGGCGCCGACGCCCTGGCCGCCGAAGGTGACGAGGGCGACCTCGACGCTGTAGCTGAGGCTCACGTCGTCGTGCAGTTCCCGGGTCCACTCCGCGAGCGCCGTGTTGAGCGCCTGGATGGGCGGGCCTGCCATGGAGCTGGAGGTGTCGAGGCACAGGACCAGCGGCAGGCGTTGGGCGTTGTTCTCGAACTCGATGTCGGCGTACTCCGCCGGCACGGTGGGCGGGTATTCGCTGTGCATCGGGGCTCTCCTGGGGTGACGGTGCTGGTGCTGCTGCTGGGGTGCGGTGGTGCTGGGTGCGTGGTGCCTGTGCTGGTGCTGAGGTGTGGTGCGGCTGGTGGGCCGGGCTATCGGGTGCCCTGGGCCGCGTGTCGTCCGCCGCCGCCGGCCGGTGGGAAGGCGTACAGGACGTCTGTCTCGCGTTCGCGGGCGTCGGTGACGTCGACGAGTCCGCCGGGGGCCGGGGGCGGGCGGCCGGGCTCGGCCCAGACCGCGCGGTACAGGACCCGGTCGAGTTCGACGTAGCCCTGCGGGTGCAGTTCGGTGCGGACGACCGCGGTGCGCGCGGAGCCCGTACGTGCCTCGACCCGGCGGCCGTACCGGGTGGAGGAGGCGACCCTGATCCGGGTGGTGGCCTCGTCGGCGTGACCGGAAGGGGAGCCGGCGGATTGCGCGCTGCCGGTGGGGGTCGGGGTGGGGGTGCGGGCGGGCGGGGAGGCGGCGCGAGGTCCCGGGGTGGCGGCCGGAGAGCGATGGCCCACGGCGACCGGGCCCCGGGAGCGGCGGACGAGGGTCGCCAGGGCGGCGAGCAGCAGGATGAGCAGCACGCTCATGGCGAGGATGGTCCACCTGCTGGAGGTCATGGCCGGGGAACTGCCGCCCTTGGCGGGGGTGCCTTTGTTGCCCTCCTGGCCGGTCACTTCGGACGGCGGCACGATGAAGTTCTTGTTCGCCGCCAGGTCGACGGCGTGCCCCGACTCGATGAGCTTGCTGCCGGGCACGGGGTCGGCGACGCCGAGCTGGTCGCACAGGTCCGTGGTGCCCTTCGCGTTCTCGGCGGCACAGGCGCCGACCTCCTCCAGGACCCGTACGGTCTCGGGCGACAGCGCGTCGATCCGGGCGCCCGGATGTACGAGAAGGCCTTCCGCCAGGGCCAGGAGGGCGGACCCGCCCTCACCGGTGGACGCCTTGTCGGGCACCTCGACGACGAGCTGATGCCGGTCCCGGATCCTCTGCGCGACCTCCTTGCCGTCGCGCGCGTTGCCGCCGATCTCCAGCCGCTGGTTCAGGGTGACGAGGACGTATCCGTCACCGGCCCGTTCCTCCCAGCACTCCAGCCGCTCGACGAACTCACCCGGGCACGACGCGCTGTCCGCGGCGGAGGCGGGACCGGGCGGCACGAGGACGACGGCCGTTCCCATGAACACGACGAAGACGAGCCAGAGCCGTCTGACGCTGGTGGCACGCATGGCAGAAACAACCCCCCGTGGCCGGAAAGCCACACCCCCGTGGCCCTGAAAGGCACATCGCTCATAGTGGGGGACATGACGGCACCGCCGGAAGGGTTTGAGGAAATCCGCCCCTTTCTCTTCTACAACTTGAACACCTGATGGCAGCGCAGAAACATCTGCCGCGCCCGTTCCACCCAATCGTTGGCCAAAGCATCAAAGTCCGCTTGGGTGATCCGACAGGTCAATGGAATATCGCACACTCCTGCGAGACAAGGTCGAGGTCCGCGCACATCCCACACCGACAACATCGGATTCAACTGTTCGGTATTCCAGGCGTTCGAGGCAGCCGCCGCAATGGCCAATTGATCACGTCGCAGACAATTCCCGTCCGTAGCGAAGGCGACCAGCAACCGCTTGGTCGTCATGAACCTCACGGTGACCATCCGCCCCGTTTCCTGGAGGTCGAACTGCAGCGATACGGAAACCGTGTCGGTCACCGTGTGGTAGTTGCGCCGGGCCACCCAGTTCTGCACCAACTGCCGCCAGTGGCCGCCGATCTCAAAGATCCGCTGGGATTCCCGCCCGGAGGCGGCAAGGTCCGCGTAGGGGTCAGGCGTCGCCACGGACCACCGCCCCGGCGACCATCGCGTCGGTCAGCCCCGCGTCGAGCAACGCCTGCGCGTGCAGCAACAAACAGGAGGGCACGGACTCACTCGTACCGGCTCGCGCCCGCTCACGCGCCCTCAGCTCACTCCGGCGCACCTCGATGGTCTCGGCCACCTTGGGCGGCGGCCAGGCGGCCGACCCGGGCCGTTCCTCCTCCACCAACTCGGCGAGTACGTCGGCCAGTCGGGGCCGCGCCTCGGGCCGCTTGGCCAGGCAGCGTGCGATCAGCGGCCGCAGGCCGTCCGGTACGCCGTCGAGTTGCGGCTCTCCCCGTACCACCTGGTAGCGCACCCCCTCCCCCGTCCCGTGCGGCGGCCTGCCCGTCAGCGCGTACACCAGCACTCCCCCCAGCGAGAACACATCACTCGGCGGCCCCACCTGCCGTGCCGTCATCTGCTCCGGCGACATGAACGGCGGTGTCCCGACCACGATCCCGGCCCGGGTGAGGCCGGGGGCACCCTCCACCCGGGAGATCCCGAAGTCGATGACCCGCGGCCCGTCGGCGGCGAGCAGCACGTTCGAGGGCTTCAGGTCCCGGTGCACGACATGCGCCGCGTGAATCGCCTGAAGCGCCTCCACGAGCCCGGCACCGAGCCGCCGCACCTGCGGTTCGGGCAACGGCCCGTCCGTACGCACGGCCTCCGCGAGTGAGGGGCCGGGTACGTACATCGTGGCCAGCCACGGGAGTTCGGCCTCCGTATCGGCATCGATCACCGCCGCGGTGTACGCACCACTGACAACCCGCGCGGCAGCCACCTCCCGCGCAAACCGTTCCCGGAACTCGGGCTCTGCGGCAAGCTCCGGCCGCGCCACCTTCACGGCAACCTCCCGCCCACCGGGTGACCGCCCAAGATAAACCCACCCCATTCCCCCGGATCCGAGCCGCCCCACAATCCGGTACGGGCCGATTTTCATGGGGTCGCTGACAGGCGTACGCACCCCCGCTCACCTCATTTCGGGGTTCGGTGCAGGATGTCCCCGAGTGTCCCGCGAAATCTCGCACTTTTCAGCCGGTCGGGTGTTTGGGGTGGGTAGGGTCCGGGTGGACCGGACCCATGGAAGCCGACGCCGGAGCAGACTGCGAATGGGCACGTATGCCATCGCCCGTTGAGAACAACCCTGAAAGAGAGTACGACGCACGATGAGCACCAATCCGTCTGCTTCCGGCGACCAGCCGTCCGTCCCTGACATCCCTGACGAGGAGTGGGAGCGCCTGGTCCGTGAGGCCGAATCCGGCAATGGCGGCAGCGCGCCGAAGGAACCGTCCGCACGGCAGCGGATGGTGACCGAGCGGCTGCGGCAGCTGGACGAGGAGACCGCCCACGCCCAGGGCCGGCCGGGCGGACCGCTGGGGAGGAAGGACAGGAAAGCCGCGCCTGCCGAGCCGTGGCAGCCGGAGGGGTGGCGTGCCGGGCCTGCCTGGCAGGAGATGAACGGGCGGAAGCGGCGGGGGCGTCGGGTGCGTACGGCGCTGGGTGTGCTGCTCGTGGTGGGGCTGGCCGTGGTCGCGGTGAAGCCGTCGCTGGTGACGTCACGGTTGCCGGAGGGGCTGGGCGGCCCGGCTGCGGCCGACGTCGAGCCGCTGTCGGCCGAGACCGCCGCGCCCACCGCCGCCCCGGCCCGGGAGCTGCTGCCCGACACCCCGACGCCGGCGGAGCCGTTCCGCGGCTCGCCCGCCCGGCGGTGGGCCGACGGAGCGAAGGGCATCGTCGTACCCGAGGCCGAGCCGGTCGGCCACATGACGCGGCAGCAGGTCGCCACGGCGCTGGAGGCCGCCCGGGACTTCCTGGTCGACGCCAACCTCGACCCGGCCACGCTGCGCGGAGAGCGCCCGGAGACCGCGCTGGCCCAGTTCGACACCGCACACGACGAGTTCACGGCGGAGGTCGAGACCTGGCTGGAGAAGCCGGGCGAGGAGACCGATCCGGTGCTGCTGTTCAGCCGGTTCGACCCGGACGAGGTGGAGCTGGTCGGTGACGTGGTCAAGACCCGTGGCCGGATGACCTTCACGGAGGGGCAGTACGGCTCGGTGAAGATCCGCGCCGACTTCACCTTCGTCTACCCGGTGGTGAAGGCCGCCGACGGTGCGACGGAGGTGACTCGCACCATCGTCCGCCGCATCGTGGAGTTCGAGTCCTACGACCCGGCCCATGCCGAGGCGACCGAGGGCAAGCTGTGGGTCGCCTTCCACAACGTGGACATCGGCAACGACGACTGCCACGTGCACGACGGCTATCTGCACCCGCAGTTCGACTCCGACCTGCTCGCCACACACCCGGCGACAGGACCCGCCGTCGACCCCTACGACCGCAGCCGCGACATCAACTCCGAGGACACGGACGGCACGGCCTGCTTCACCGCAACCCGCACCTGAACACCCACCCCGTCGGCGCAGTCACAGCGGCGGACGCGATGCCGTACACGAGTACGGCGGTCCACTCGTCTGCGACAAGGCACAGCCGGATGAGCAGGGACGGCCAAGCGATGGGGGGCGCTGGACCGGCCTGGCCCAGTCGAAGCCGCCCCGCCGGATTTGATGACTTGGCTGTCTACGGCGCGTGACACAAACCGGGGACGGTGCGTCAACCGGACTCGGACCTAGCCGTAGATCACCGACCACGGGCGCGGGGAACCGTCCGGTGGGCGAGGAACACCCTCGCGCCGTGAAGTCGCGGTGTGGTCGCGGGCCAGGACATCAGCCGCGAGTTCCGCGAAGCGACGGGCGGCCGGGTGGGCTCCGCGGCCGGCGAGCCAGGCGCCGCTGATGCGCAGGGTGAGGGGGCGGTCCGCAAGTGGGCGCCAGGCGACGCGGGGCTCTTTGCGGGCCACCGGTCCCTGGTCGAAGGCGACTCCGTGCCCTGCCGTCACCAGGGCGAGCAGGAACTCGGGGTTGGAGGCGTGTCGAAGGCGGCCGGGGACGAAGCCTTCGGCGCGGCACACGTCGAGGATCCGGTCGTACCAGCCGGGTGCGTGTGCCCGCGGGAAGAGCACCAGGTCGTGCCCGGAGAGCTCGCCGAGCGTCACCTCCGGCAGCCGGGCCGGCGGCGAGGTACGCGGCAGGACGACACCCAGGTCCAGTGAGATCTCGGGGCCGAGCCGCAGGTCGGTGGCGTCGACGGGGTGGTGGACGAGTCCGACGTCCAGACCTCCGGAGGAGAGCAGCCGCACCTGCTCCTCGGTGGTGACCTCCTGCAGGTCGACGGACAGCCCCGGGGCGTGCTCCGCGCAGGCGGAGAGCAGCGCGGACAGTACGGCGGCCGTGGTGTCGGGCGGTACGCCCGCGCGGAGCGTGCCGAGGCCACCGTCGGCGGCGCGGCGGGCCAGTGCGCGCAACCTCTCCTCCCGGGCGAGGAGTTCGTGGGCCTCGTCCAGCAGCGCCGCCCCGGCGGCGCTCAACCGGACGCCGCGCTGCGAGCGGTCGAACAGCTCGGCACCGAGCTCCTTCTCCAGCCTGCGGATCGCCTGGCTGAGCGGCGGCTGCGCCATGCCCAGCCGCTCGGCGGCCCGGCTGAAGTGCAACTCGTCGGCTACGGTGACGAAAAGACGCAGGTGGCGTATGAGATCCACGATCAAGGATCGTATGCGAAGGACGTGCGTGGGGGATGGATCAGTCGGTCGGGGGCCGACGAGCCGATGATCAGGACCAACCGACGGCCAGGGGGACGGAACAGTGATCGATGAACGGATCCGACAGGTTTTCGCGGGGGTGGGCGCCAAGGGGCAGCTGCACGTGATTCCCGTCCACGCGCGCACGACGGTCGCCGAGGACCTCGGCGCGGACCTCTGCGCGGAGGCCGGCGCGGAGCCGGGTATCCGTGAAGTCGCCGTGGGCGCCGACGATCCCGTCGTGATCGCCTCGATCTTCAAGGTACTGCTGGTGCTGGAGTTCGCCCGGCAGGTCGTCGCCGGCCAGCTCGACCCGAGGGAGCGGGTGCGGGTGACCGCGGCCGACCGGCTCGGCGGCTGGGGAACCGCCGGCTGTCTGGACGACGTCGAGCTGTCGCTGCGCGATCTGGCCCACTTCGCGATGTCGGTCAGCGACAACTCGGCGGCCGACCTGCTGCTGGCCCGCGTCGGCCTGGACACCGTACGACTGCTCGCGAAGGAACTCGGACTGGACCGGACCCGGATCGTGGGCGGCCCGCGAGACCTGCTGGAGTCGATGCTCGCGGAGGTCGGGGCACGTGACGAGAGAGAGTTCGCCGTCCGCTACCCGGCCCTGCCCGACGAGCGCAAGAGACGGCTGGCCGTGCTGGATCCCCGCCACACCACGGCCGGAACACCCCGCGAGATCACACGGCTGCTCCGGCTCATCTGGACCGATGCCGCCGGGCCGCCGGACGCCTGCGCGTTCGTACGCGACTTGATGAGCCGCCAGGTCTTCCGCCACCGGCTGGTGTCGGGCTTCCCGGACGACGTCACGGTCGCGGCCAAGACCGGAACCCTGCCGGGGCTGCACATGGAGGCGGGCGTCGCCCGTTACCCCGACGGCGAGTGCTACGCGATCGCCGTCTTCGCCCGCACGCACGACCTGACCGCCTCCCGCCCAACGGTGGACGCCGCGATAGGCAACGCAGCCGGAATCGCGGTCGGTTTCCTTCGCGGCGGCGGCCGGTGACCAGATCACATATGCGTTCGCGTATCGGGAGGGGTGAATTCTGGTCTTGGACACGGGGGTTCACGCCCTGGTCTCCTGACGCCATGCCCCAGAACAGACATGTCGCGGACGGACCGGACGTACCCTCCGACCGCAGGCCCGACCGTCGTACGGTGCTGCGCGGCGCCGCGCTCGGCGCGGCCTCCCCGCTGATCCCGGCCACGGCCACGGCCACGGCCGCCGCAGCCGCCACGGCGCCCGCATCCACGGGCCGAGGCCGAGGTGACGGAACCGCCGGTTCGGTGTCGTTCCGCTGGCTCGGCACCGCCGGCTGGCGCATCGACGCCGGTGACCGGACCGTACTCTTCGATCCGTACCTCACCCGCTTCAGCACAGGCCTGTTCGAGGGCGCCTTCGACCCGCGGACCCGACTGCAGACCCGGCCCACGGTCGTGGACGCGCACATCGGCCGCCCCGAACTCGTCCTCGTCAGCCATTCCCACTGGGACCACCTCGCCGACGTGCCCCACATCGCCAGGACCACCGGCGCCCGCGTCGTCGGCACCGAGACCACGTACCACCTGCTGGTCGCCCTGGGGGTCGACGCGGGGCAGATCTCCGTGGTGAAGGGCGGGGAGGTGCTGGACTTCGGCGGGATCACGGTCGAGGTCGTGCCGAGCCTGCACAGCCGCAACAAGAAGTGCGCCTACTTCGCTCCGGGCACGCTGAACACCCCGCCCACGACGGTACCGAGCACCATCTCGGACCTGCCCGAGGGCGACACCCTCGCCTTCCAGGTAACGGCCGGGGACGGCGGCCCGTCGGCGTTCCTCATGGGGGCCAGCGACTTCTCCGAGCGGGCGGTACGGGGTCTGTGCCCCGACCTCGCGATGATCGCCGTACCCTCCAGCACCGCCACCCACCGCTACGTCCCCCGGCTGCTGCGCGCACTGGACATCCCCGGCGTCGTCGTCCCCGTCCACTGGGACAACTTCGAGGTGCCACTGAGCGGTTCCCCGGTACGTGACCCGTCGATGGACCTTGCCGCCTTCCTCGCCCAGGTCGAGAAGGCATCTCCGGCAACCCGGGTCGTCGTCCCGGACTACCACACCGTGTATGACGGCGACATGCGCCCCGGAAGGCACTAGGTGTGCTGTCTCAGGACGTTGGTTCCACGGCGTCCTCGGAGACGAGCTGCTGTGGACGGAGACCGAAGGGGTTGTCGATGACGTACCGCCAGCGGCCGTCCGAGCCCCGCCGGGCGACGTCGGTAGCAGTGCCCTCGACGTGCACTGCCTGCCCGTCACGGCCGGTCCCGTCGATGGCCCAGTCCACTATCAGCAGCGCCAGGTCTCCGTTGCGGTAGACGTGCCGCGGACGGACTGAAATGGGGACTCCGAGCTTCTGCAGGCGGCCGTTGGCGGCGTGCAGGTCCGGGCCGGTCACCGGCGTTCCCGGCTCCGAGACCAGCACCGCCCCGTCCTCGTAGACCTGCGCCAACGCGGTGGCGTCGCCGCTGTTGAACCGCTCGGCGAACACTGCGGGCACCTCTTCGGGCCGATCGGCCAGTTCTCGCATGATCGACAGACGTCCTTCCGTGCCGGGAGAATCGAAGCGCTCTACACGTTAGGAGGCGATCTCGTGGCTCACCGAACGGTTGGTCACCCGCCAGGACTGCCCGATGCCCCGCACGCGAACGTCGCGGCGCCCACTCCCGCCTGCCCAGTGGAGATCACGCTGGCGGCCCTGCACGGCCGCTGGACGACGCTGGTGGTTCGCGAACTGCTGCGCGGCGACCGCTCCTACAGCGAGCTGCGCGTGGCTCTGCCCACGTTGTCGGACAAGGTGCTGTCCGACCGGCTGGCACAGCTCGGCGAGGCCGGAGTCGTCGAGCGCGACCGTCGCCCGGGCTGGCCGCCGCGAGTGCGCTACGCGCTCACCCCGCGTGGACACCGCCTCGGCCCGGTCCTCCAAGCCCTGTGGGACTGGGGAGCAGAGGCCCCAGCTCAAGACGGCGGGGCTGAGATCAGCTGTGGACAAGCCCTCTTCGATGACCGGCCGGCAGGCCGGCGTGGCCCCCAGGGTCCCCGGTGATAGCGCAGGCTCCCTCGGCGACACCGACCAACACCCCGTCACGCCCGGCCGGGATCGATCACATCGTGATCACGCATGCAGCAAGCGGGCGCACAGCACGACGGCCCACCCGGTGGACGGGGCGGATCACAGAATCGCGTGCGCCGCGTCGGCGTCCTCGACGCGGGTCTCGTACTCCGGCTTCGGCCCGGAGCCCTCGTCGACGGCCGCGCTCTTGTAGGTGACCACCGTGCGCGTGCCGTGCGCGCCGTGCACCGTGCGCACCCGGGGCTCTTCCCCGGCCTTCTCCAGCGAGCCGCCCGGCCGGTCGTAATTCGTGTCCCGGTACACCTCGACCCGAGCCTCGACCCACGCGCCGAGCTGCCTCATGACCGCCTCGGGGTATAGACGCGGGCTTTCAACTCGGCCTCGATCACCGGCGGTTGACCTGCGGCTTAGGTCATCGGTCGCTGCCTCGTACGAGCTTGACGAGCAGATCCGAGTCCAGCAGGTCCGACAGCACTGTCTCAGCACCGGTGCCCCGGAGCGCAAGCTCATCGCTGCGCCCGGACGCCACCGCGATCACCCGTACGCCGTTCGCATGCGCACCGTCCACATCGGCTGGGGTGTCACCGATCAATACGGTCTCCGAAGCGGATGCGTTGGCGCGATTCAGGGCGAGCCGCACCAGTTCGGCGCGCGCGTCATTCTCTTCCCCATAGGCGCCCAGGTCCCACCGGATGTGCTGGTCGAGCCCGAAGACCTGGAGCTTGATCTCGGAGACCGGGCGGATGTTTCCCGACACGACGGTTTGCCGGACGCCGACTGCGTTGAGCGCGTCGAGGGCCGCTGCCGCCCCCGGCAGCGCGTGGCCGCGCTCGCGGAGTTGTGCGGCCCGCTTCAGGTGCTCTTCGGTCAGAGCGCGGGCGAAGCCCTCGAAATCGGCCCGGTCCGTGGTCAGCCCGTGCAGCTTCGCGGTCTCCCGGAAGATGACCGGCTCTGTGATGCCATCGATTCTGGCCTGCTCACGCATGGTCTGTCCCGTGGTCCGCAGGAAGGCTGCGGCGGACAGCTCGCGGCCCACACCGCGCGTGTCGATCAGGGTGTGGTCGATGTCCCATAGGACCAGTCGCTCCGCCATATGCACCTCAACTCCCGTATGTCACTGGGGCGGAAAACGTACGAGGCCTGGCCACGCGGCAGGCCCCTGCGTCAAGCGCGCGTGAGATCGGCGTACCGCTGGAACCTCACATGAGAACGGCCCCGCCCCTACCCTGACAGGGACGAAGCTGCAAGGAGGGACAAGGCCTGATGTCTCCAGATGCCACCCCGGACCCGTACGCCGACCCGCTTGTGTTCGGCCAGCGTCTCCAGATCTTGCGCACCCGCAAGGGCATGACCCGCGATCAGCTCGGAGGCCTGGTCGGCAGGACCGGTTCTTGGGTGAAGGGGGTCGAGACTGGGCGCCTGAAGACGCCCAAGCTCGAAATGGTCCTGCGCATCGCCGAGTTGCTGCGTGTCCGGGACCTGTCGGAGCTCACCGGCGACCAGTCCGTGCACGTGGACCTGTTCACTGGCCCTGGCCATCCCCGGCTCGCCGCGGTCAGGGCTGCAGTCGACGTTTTCCCGCTCACCACACGGCGTGAGGCGCCTCCGGCCGCGCACCTTCAGGCGCGGCTCGCCCGAGCCTGGAAGGCACGCCATTCCGCGCCCAACCACCGCGAGGTGATCGGCGCGTTACTGCCGGATCTGATCCAGGACGCTCAGCTTGCCGTACGGCAGGCCGACACCGCACCGGACCGCAGGAAGGCACAGGCCGCGCTCGCCGAGGTCTACTCCTTGTGTCAGTTCTTCGTGGCCTACCAGCCCGATCCGGCCCTGTTGTGGAGGGTCGCCGAGCGAGGGCTGATCGCCGCGCAGGAGTCCGAGGACCCGCACGCCATCGGCGTGGCCGCGTGGCTGGCGGCGCAGGCGCACCGCGACGCGGGCCAGACACACTTCGACGCCGCAGACGCGGTGAACCTTGAGACTCTGGCGTACCTCGAACCGCTGCTGCCCGACGCGTCGGACGACGTCCTGGCCATCTCCGGAGCGCTCACCTTCGAGATCGGCTACACAGCCGCCCGGCGGGCCGAGACGGGCACGGCATGGCGGTACTGGGACCAAGCGCGCGCCATGGCACAGCGGCTCCCGGAGGACTACTACCATCCCGTGACGTCGTTCTCCCGCGCCATCATGGGCGCACACGCCGTCACTGTCGCCGTGGAACTGTGCCAAGGCGGAGAGTCCGTACGGCAGGCCGCCGCCGCAGACGCGGACACGATCAAGTCGAGGCCCCGACGGGCCCGGCACCGCATTGAGGAAGCCCGCGGCTACCACCTCGACGGGCAGCCGGATGTCGCGCTCGCCACGCTGGACAAGGCGCACGAAGCCGCTCCGGAGACGATCAAGTACAACGGGTACGCGAAGCGGATCGTCCTCGAAGAAGCCGAGTCCAAGGATCCGGCCCGGCGCCATCGCGCATCCGAACTCGCCGTGAAAATCGGCCTCTTGGCCGCATGACCATAGGGGCACAAACTGTGCCCCTACAGTGCTCCCGGTGCTCCTAGCGTCGCTGATGACGACAAAGACCCCGGCGAGGTGGTGAGACCTCCCGGGGCGTTGGCCAACGCTGCGAAGGAGCGCCGACATGCACTATGTATCACAGGCACTCGAATGGGTGAGAACCCTCCTGTTCGGGGCACATTCACCGGGCGAATCCACCCGCACGATCTCAGTCCCGGCCTCAGGTCCGCACCCGACGACGCCCTGCCCGTCGCCCGAGATGTGGGGCGCCATCCTCGCCGGGGCGCGCCGCCGCCGAGCCCCGCGCCTGTGGCCGTTCCCCGAACCGCCCGCCTTCCTTACCGACGCCGTCACGGGCGCCCTGGTGCGTGCCTACGTGCTGCCGGAGGACGAGCGAATCCGTGTCCTGGCCTACTCGGCGAGGGAGGCACGGTGACGATGACCGCCTACAGGCCGCGTCTTGGCGACGCAGTCGAGGACACCCAGCGGCAGAAGGTCGGCAAGGTGATGGGGTTCGTGGGCCCGTACGTGCAGTTGCGGCCGGTCGATGGTGGTCGGGAGTGGGACGCCAGGCCCGAGAAGCTGCGTCCGGCGACCCGTGACCAGGCCCTGAGCGCAGGCGTCGCCGCAGTCAACGCCAGGTCGAGGGGAGAGCGGTTGTGACAGCGAACGTGCCCTTGCCGGTCGACACGGAGACGATGCGCGCCACCACGGCCCGCCTGCTCGCGGACGACGCCGCACCGCCTTCCCCGATCGAGCTGGACACACTGACCCTCACGCTGAAGGGGCACCTAGGGGTACTCATCCCCGAAGTCGAGCGAGTCGCAGCGCAGCAACCCGACGACGACCCCGCATTGACCATTCCCGTCGCCTGCGCGGTCGTGGCCGCCGCGGAGGCCCGCAGGAAGCTGGACATCCCGCTGCACCCTGGCGCGTGGGCGGCCAGCGCGTACGCACGGAGGCTCGCACGCTCGGTCGATTCGCTCCTCACGAGCCTGGAGAGCCTGGGCAGTGCGCAGCCGTGATCCGGACCCTCGCCGCTGTGCTGCGACGTGGCCGCCGGGGCGGGACTCGATGAGAACCGAGCAGAAAGAGTACGAGCACGTGGGCAAGAGCAAGAGGACCGTGGACGCTGCCAAGGGGCGCCGAGACCGTGACTCCGAAGTGGCGGGAGCGCAGGGCTCGAAAGAGAAGCAGGAGCAGGTGTCCACGTCGCTTCACAAGAAGGGCTTCCGCGAAGACCGCTGGTATGGGGGCGAGTAGCCAGCCCCCGCCCTGGGGCGATTACCACGCTCAATACCCATGTCGACCAATTCACGTCAGGGCCTACATCACCACGGACTCCCGGCCGACTGGACCGGAGGACACCACGGCCGGCCGGACGCACCACCCGTCCCCCAACGGAATCACCCAGGAGGAAGCAGTGACGACAGCGACAACGCCGGTGCCGTTCGGCGTTCAGTGTCTCGTCTCCCCGCCGGAGGCAAGCACCGAGGACCCTGTGATCACCTACAGCGACGCGCTCCAGTTGAACGTCTCCGCCGAGGGCAACCCGTGGCACGCCATCACGGCGGAGATGCCGGAGACGCAGACGGAGACCAGTAACGGTGACGGCTCGTCGCCGGGCTCCGACAGCGGAACGGACCTGTGGTGACCCGGTGGCAACCATCCTCATCCTGACCGGCCGGGACGACTTGACGTCCGATGCCGTGGTTGAGGAGCTGGTGAAGCGCGGTGAGAACGTCGTCCGTTACGACACGGCTGACTTCCCCACCGCCTCCCGCCTGGCCGTTTCCCTCACGGGGGACGGCTGGGCGGGCACCCTCACCGGTTCCAGGACCGCGTGCCTGGAGGACGTGAAGTCCGTGTGGTGGCGGCGCCCCAACGAGTTCGTGACCCCTGCCGACTGGCCGGGGCACGCGCGGGCACTCGCGGTTTCGGAAGCGCGCTCTGGGCTCCTCGGGGTGCTCGGGTCGCTGGACGTTCGGTGGATCAACCACCCCGCGCACGACGCCGCCGCGAACTACAAGCCGCGCCAACTGGCCGTTGCCGCCCGCGCCGGGCTGGACGTACCGCGAACCGTCATCACCTCGGACCCGGACCACGCTCGGGAGTTCATGGGAACGGACCGGGTGATCTACAAAGGCCTGGGCGGCGGGGTGCTCGGGCCCGGGGGCGAGCGCCAGTTCCTCCCGGTGTCCCTCGTCGGCGCCGACGACGTGAACGACGGAGTGGCAGGCACAGCCCACCTGCTCCAGGAGAACGTGGAGAAGGCGTTCGAGGTCCGCTTGACGGTCATCGGGGACCGCATGTTCCCGGTCGCCATTCACGCGGGCAGCGAGGCCGCACAGCTCGACTGGCGCACGGACTACCGCTCGTTGTCATACGCGCCGGTCGTTCTCCCTCCGGAGGTGAAGAAGGGGGTCCGGCGGCTCCTGGACGAACTGGGGCTGTTCTTCGGGGCCCTGGACTTCGCCATCACCCCAGAGGGGCGCTGGAAGTTCCTTGAAGTGAACCCCAATGGCCAATGGCACTGGATCGCGGTCAAGGCGGGCATCCCCTTGGTCGCGGCCATGGCCGACGCGCTACAAGAAGGAGCGGCATGCCCGTGACCCCCTGGCACGACGCGGCCCGGAAACTCGCCGACAAGGTGGCGGCCGACGCCCCCGAGTGGCACGAGGCGGTGAGCAACACCCCCCGTCACCTCCTGGTACCCCGCTGGTGGCAGCGCCTCCCGGACAGTCCTACCGAGGAATGGGAGCTGGTGGCCCCCGCCGAAGGCTTCCGGGAACACCAGGCGGCGGCCTACACGGACAACACCTTGGTGACCCGCGTCGGCCCCCGGCACGCCGACCACGCGCGGCCGGAGGAGAAGCCAACCGGGAGCCCCACGTCCTCCTCCACCCTGCCGAGCCTGATCGTTTCCATGCTCCACCGGCTGAAGGCGGACCCCGGACACCGGCTCCTGGACGTGGGCACCGGTTCCGGCTACTCCGCCGCCCTCATGGGCCGACGCGTGGGGGACGAGCACGTGACCAGCGTGGACGTGGACCCGTACCTGGTCGACGCCGCCCGCGGACGGCTGGAGGGCTTCGGCCGGTCACCACGTCTGGAGTCCATCGACGCGACCGGCGCCCTGCCGGATGCCGAGTACGACCGCATCATGGCCACGGTCTCCGTGCGCCCCGTCCCTGCAACGTGGCTGCGCGCGCTCCGTCCCGGTGGACGGCTCGTGACAACCATCGCGCACACCGCCCTACTGATCACGGCCGACATGGGCGAGGACGGCACCGCACGCGGCAGCATCCAGCCGGACCCGGCCACGTTCATGGAGACCCGGCAGACCGCCGACTACCCGCCCAAGCTGAACGAGGTCTTCACGTCGGCCCGAGTCCAGGAAGGCGAGGACGTGCGTCCGGCGGTCGGGCCGGTCCCGGACCTCTGGCGGGACTGGCCGCTCAGGTGGCTGTACGAGCTGGACACGCCGGGCGTGGAAACCCGGGCCGCGACGTACCCCGACGGTCGGCGCGTCGTTTGGCTCCTGGCTGCTGACGGCTCGTGGGCACGTACGGAAGACGACGGCACGACGGCCATCGTGCGCCAAGGCGGCCCTCGTCGCCTCTGGGACGGTCTGGAGGCCGTACGAAGCAAGTGGGACGAGAAAGGCAGGTTCCCGCTCCACACCTTGCGCGTGGCCCTGTCCCCGGACGGTGGAAGCCTGACCTCCCCTGACGGCACATGTTCGTTCACCATCTGAGTTCGCCCGACCAACCCCGGCCGTCTCTCCCCCATGGCAGATGGCCGGGGCCCGCACACCCTCGTGCGGGCCCCGGCCGCGCAGCGAAACAGGGGCGTCAGCCCAGCCGTTGGACCAGAGCGTGGTACTCGTCCCACAGTTCCTTGGGCGTGTGGTCGCCGAACGTGTTGAGGTGGTTGGGGACCAGGGCGGCCTCCTCGCGCCACACCTCCTTGTCGACGGTGAGGAGGAAGTCCAGGTCGGACGAGGAGAGATCAAGTCCCTCGGTGTCGAGCGCGGCCTTGGTCGGCAGGATGCCGATCGGGGTCTTGACACCCTCGGCCCTGCCGTCCAGCCGGTCCACGATCCACTTCAGGACGCGGCTGTTCTCACCGAAGCCGGGCCAGACGAACTTGCCCTGGTCGTCCTTGCGGAACCAGTTGACGTAGTAGATCTTCGGGAGCTTCGAGGGGTCCTTGCCCTTGGCGACCTCGACCCAGTGCCCCATGTAGTCGCCCATGTTGTAGCCGCAGAAGGGCAGCATCGCGAAGGGGTCGCGGCGCAGTTCGCCGACCTTGCCCTCGGCGGCGGCGGTCTTCTCCGACGCCACGTTCGCGCCGAGGAAGACGCCGTGGTTCCAGTCGAAGGACTCCGTCACCAGGGGGACCGCGGTCGCGCGGCGGCCGCCGAAGAGGATCGCCGAGATCGGTACGCCCTTGGGGTCCTCCCACTCGGGCGCGATGATCGGGCACTGGGCGGCCGGGACGGTGAAGCGGGCGTTGGGGTGGGCGGCCGGGGTCTCGGACGCCGGTGTCCAGTCGTTGCCCTTCCAGTCCGTCAGGTGGGCCGGAGTCTCCTCCGTCATGCCCTCCCACCAGATGTCGCCGTCGTCCGTGAGCGCGACGTTCGTGAAGACCGAGTTGCCCCACAGCGTCTTCATCGCGTTGGCGTTGGTGTGCTCGCCGGTACCGGGGGCGACGCCGAAGAAACCGGCCTCGGGGTTGATGGCGTACAGGCGGCCGTCCTCGCCGAAGCGCATCCAGGCGATGTCGTCACCGATCGTCTCGACGGTCCAGCCGGAGATCGTGGGCTCCAGCATGGCAAGGTTGGTCTTGCCGCAGGCGGAGGGGAAGGCCGCGGCGACATACTTCGACTCTCCCTGCGGAGGCGTGAGTTTGAGGATCAGCATGTGCTCGGCCAGCCAGCCCTCGTCCCGCGCCATGACGGAGGCGATGCGCAGGGCGTAGCACTTCTTGCCGAGCAGCGCGTTGCCGCCGTATCCGGAGCCGTACGACCAGATCTCGCGGGTCTCCGGGAAGTGGGAGATGTACTTGGTCCGGTTGCAGGGCCAGGGGACGTCCGCCTCACCCTCGGCCAGCGGGGCGCCGAGCGAGTGCACGGCCTTCACGAAGAAGCCCTCGGTGCCGAGTTCGTCCAGGACCGACTGGCCCATGCGGGTCATCGTGCGCATGGAGACGGCGACGTACGCGGAGTCCGTGATCTCGACGCCGATCGCGGAGAGCGGCGAACCGACAGGGCCCATGCAGAACGGCACGACGTACATCGTCCGGCCCCGCATCGAGCCCCGGAACAGGCCCTTCTCCCCCTGGAAGATGTCCCGCATCTCGGCGGGGTCCTTCCAGTGGTTCGTCGGGCCCGCGTCCTGCTCCTTCTCCGAACAGATGAAGGTGCGGTCCTCCACTCGGGCGACGTCCGTCGGGTCGGAGGCCGCGTAGTAGGAGTTGGGGCGCTTGATCGGGTCGAGTTTCTTGAAGGTGCCCTTCTCGACGAGCTCCCCGCACAGGCGCTCGTACTCGGCCTCGGATCCGTCACACCAGACCACGTTGTCCGGCTGCGTCAGTTCGGTGATCTCGTTCACCCACGAGATCAGTTCCTGGTGGTTGGTCGGGACGGTCGAGGGGGGAGCCGCGATGTCGCGCGCCACGATTGCTCCTATAGTGAGGGATTTTGTTGTCGATTGCCCCGTGGGGGCCGCGGCCCGGATGCTTCACGGTGTGGATCACTGGCGCTCATCCGGTGCCGACCGCACTCATTTGATCATCCGACGCATCCGCGCATATGTCCAGAGGGCCTCACAACTGAGCGTCGTGAGCATCACCACTCACTCTCATGTTCTCCGTACGTCACCACTTCTTCACCCGGGGTGTGTCTCCTCCGGGTATCCCGTGAGACGATGGCCACTCTTCAACAGTCATCTCCCCACACTGATCCGCAACTTACGGTTCCGTAGGTACGATGCTGGACATGAATGCGTCCGTCCCCGACGCGCCCACGGACCCGCCGGCCGCCGGCCGCGGTCCCGTCGCGCTCTCCTTGCCGCATCCGGTCAAACCCAAGCTCCGCGGCTGGCTGCATCTCGGGATGTTCCCGGCCGTACTCATCGCGGGACTGGTCCTCACCGCTCTCGCGGACTCGCCCCGCGGCCGTATCGCCTGCGGGATATACGTCCTGACCGCCTGCCTGCTGTTCGGCGTGAGCGCGCTGTACCACCGCGGCAACTGGAGCCCGCGCATGGACGGCGTACTGCGCCGGCTCGACCACGCGAACATCTTCCTGATCATCGCGGGCACCTACACCCCGCTGACCATGCTCCTGCTCCCGGGCGCCAAGGGGCAGTGGCTGCTGTGGGGCATCTGGGCCGCCGCGTCGGCGGGCATCCTCTTCCGGGTGTTCTGGGTCGGCGCCCCGCGCTGGCTCTACACCCCCTGCTACATCGCGATGGGCTGGGCGGCCGTCTTCTTCCTGCCCGACTTCATGCGCGCGGGCGGCATCGCCGTGCTCGTCCTGGTGATCGTCGGCGGTGTCCTCTACAGCGCGGGCGGCGTGGTCTACGGCATCAAGCGCCCGAACCCGTCACCGCGCTGGTTCGGCTTCCACGAGGTCTTCCACTCCTTCACCCTCGCGGCGTTCGTCGTGCACTACGTCGGGATCTCCCTGGTGGCCTACCAGCACGGATGATCCGGAGCGCCCCTCCAAGGCGACCCCCTCGATGGCCGCGGCTTCGAAGCCGCGGCCATTTCGCATGCACGGGCACAGCGCGGCGCCCTACACATTGACAGTGGATACCTTTTGAGAGTTACTCTCATTTCATGGCTACTGTCACTCACCGGGCCGACGCACAGCTCGACCCCCGCCGCTGGTGGGCCCTCGGGGCCCTGGTCGCGAGCATGCTCGTGCTCGGCTTCGACTTGACGATCCTGAACGTGGCGCTGCCGACGATGGCCGAGCAGCTCGGGGCGAGCACCGGTGAGCTGCAGTGGATCGTGGACGCGTACATCGTGGTGTTCGCGGCGCTGATGCTCCCCGCCGGACTGCTCGGCGACCGCTTCGGACGGCGCAGGATGCTGATCGCGGGGCTCGCCGTGTTCCTGGCGGGCTCTCTGCTCGGCGCCCTCGTCGACACCCCCGAGCTGGTCGTCGCCGCCCGCGCCGTCATGGGCGTCGGCGCCGCCCTGGTGATTCCGCTCGGGCTGTCCGTACTGCCGTCGATGTTCGGCCCCGAGGAGCGCGGCAAGGCCGTCGCCGCGGTCACCGCCTCCATGGCCGCGGGCATGCCGCTCGGGCCGCTCGTCGGCGGACTGCTGCTCGACCACTACTGGTGGGGCTCGATCTTCCTGATCAACATCCCGATGGTCGCCATCGGCATCACCGCCTGCGTCTTCCTGTTGCCGGAGTCCCGCGACCCGGCCACGCCCAGGGTCGACGTCCTGTCCACCGCGTACAGCGCGCTCGGCCTCGGCGCCCTGGTCTTCGGCATCATCGAGGCACCCGCACGCGGCTGGGACAGCGCACCCGTGCTCGGCTCGTTCGCCGTCTCCGTACTCCTGCTCACCGCCCTGGTCCTGCGGGAGCGCCGATCCGTACGGCCCATGCTCGACCTGAGACTGCTGGCCCACCGCGGCTTCCTGTTCAACACCCTGGCCGCGACCCTCGGCACGTTCGTCTTCGCCGGGCTGCTGTTCGTGCTGCCGACGTACTTCCAGGAGGTCGGCAGCAGCGACGCGTTCGGCACCGGCCTCAAGCTGCTGCCGATGATGGGCGGACTGCTGGTCGCCGCGCGCACGAGCGCACCCCTCGTCCAGCGCCTGGGCCCGCGCCCGGTGGTCACCGGGGGGCTCGTCGTGCTGTGCTTCGCCGCACTCCTCGGCTCCCGCACCGACACCGGCAGCGGCTACGGATTCACCGCGCTCTGGCTGTCCGTCGCGGGCCTCGGCTTCGGTCTGGCGATGGTGCCCGCGATGGACGCCGCGCTCGGCGGCATCCCCGCGCAGGAGGCGGGCAGCGGCTCCGGGCTGCTGATGACGCTGCGCCAGGTGGGCGGCGCGATCGGCATCGCCCTGCTCGGCAGCCTCCTCGCCGGCTCCTACAGCGACCGCATCGACACCTCCGGCCTCCCGGCCGAGGCCGCGGACGCCGCCCGCGAGTCGCTGACCGCCGCGCACCTGGTCGCCGACCAGCTCGGCCTGCCCGCCCTCGCCCGCTCCGCCGACGCCGCGTACGTCGACGGCATGGGCGCGGTCCTCATCGTCTGCGGCACCGCCGCGCTGGTGACGGCACTGCTGACGGCGGCCCTGCTGCCGAACGTGCGGCCGACGCAGGGCGGCGGCACAGAGGACGACGTACAAGACGATGTACAGGCGGTCCCCACGCCCGACGTGGCCTCCCACCAGCCCGATGGCGGACAATAACCGGCATGACCACGGCACGGACCCCTGTTCCCGAGGCCGCCCGGCAGCTGAGCCTGCGGGAGCGGAAGAAGATCAAGACGCGCATCGCGATCAGAGACGCCACCTATGAGCTGATCGAGGAGCAGGGGTACGACGCCACGACCGTCGAGCAGATCGCGGAGCGCGCGGAGGTCTCGCCGAGCACCGTCTTCCGCTACTTCCCGACCAAGGAGGACATCGTCCTGACGGACGAGTACGACCCCCTGGTCGAGGACCTGCTGCGGGAGCGCCCCGCCGACGAGTCGCTGCTCGACTCGCTGCGGTACGCGATCCGGCAGGGGCTGTCCATGGCGATCGCCGACGACCCGACCTTCGCGGAGCGCGAGATGAAGCTGCGGATGGGTCTGATGGCCAACGTTCCGGCCGTGCGCTCGCGCGCCATGGAGAGCATGTCCGTCACCGGCCGCCTGATGTGCCGGGCGATGGCGGAGCGCACCGGGCGCGACGAGAACGACCTCGAAGTGCGGGCCTACGCGATGGCGTTGATGGGCGCGCTCCTGGAGGCGGTCATCTACTGGGCCGAACGCGACTACCAGGACGACCTGCTCCAGGTGCTCGACCGTGCACTCGACCTCTTCAAAGACCTGCCGAAGCGCTGACCGGTGAATGGACCGCAGATCCACGTCGAGTTCGCCCCCGAGCTGGGGATGTTCGTGCCCCACGGCCGCCGCTCGGGCCCCACGAAGGTCGTCACCGACGGCGTGTCCACGCTCGGCCATGTCATCGAGTCGCTCGGCGTACCGCTGACCGAGGTCGGCGCACTGGTCGTCGACGGCTCCCCGGTACCCGTCTCGCACATCCCGGCCGCGGGCGAGTCGGTGGAAGTACGGCCGGTCGAGCGCCCCCAGCGCGTCCCGGGCGCCCCGCTCCGCTTCCTCCTCGACGTCCACCTCGGCACCCTCGCCCGCCGCCTCCGCCTCCTCGGCGTCGACACGGCGTACGAGTCCACCGACATCGGCGACCCCGCCCTTGCCGCCCGCTCCGCCGCCGAGCGCCGGGTGATGCTCAGCCGGGACCGCGGTCTGCTGCGCCGCCGCGAACTGTGGGCCGGCGCCTTCGTCTACAGCACCCGCCCGGACGACCAACTCCGGGACGTACTCGGCCGGTTCGCGCCCGAGCTGAAGCCCTGGACACGGTGCACGGCCTGCAACGGTCTCCTCAAGGAGGCGACCAAGGCGGAGGTCGCCCACCAGCTCGAAGGGGGCACGCAGCGGTCGTACGACATCTTCGCGCAGTGTCAGGAGTGCGGGCGCGCCTATTGGAGGGGCGCGCACCACGAGCAGCTGGTGGCCGTCGTGGAGCGCGCCCTCGCCGAGTTCGGCAACTCACCTACGCACGAAGGAGGCTGATACGTACGAAGGAAGCCAATACGCACGAGGGAATCTAACGCTTCCTCACATCCCCCTTCCCGCAAGCCAGTCCGTCCCGGTTCCGGTCCAGCTTCAGCGGGTCGTCCTTGCCGTTGACCTCAAGCCGTCCGTAGTCGTGCTGCTCCAGCCAGGTGCAGCGTGCCTCGGTCGTGTTCTTGACCTCGGCCGGGAAGGTGGTCGGCACGCAGATGTTGGCGGAGCCGTAGTGCCGGTCGCAGCCGGAGACGGCCGGGCCGACGGGCTGCGAGGTGCGCTTCCTGCCGGGCTTGGTGACGTCGCCCTCCAGGGAGTCGGCGAAGGTGTGGACGTGCGCCGAGGGGGCGTCCGCACTGAGCGCCGCCGGGCCCTGGAGGTGCACCCACTCGGCCACCGACGGCACCCCGTTCGCGTCGACCGCGAAGAGCATGTACCAGCCGGGCGGGGCCAGGTCGGGGTTGCTCGTCACGTTCAGGTCGACGTTGTTGCCGTCCACCGACAGGGGCAGGTCGACGAACCGCTGGTTCGGGTCGGAGGAGTGGGTGACGGCTGCCGGTCGGATGAGCTCCGCCTTGGCGATGGGCCGGTCGACGGTGATGCGCTGGGTGTCGCCGTACGTCCACTCGGTGTCGATGACCGAGGTGATCGTCGGACGCTCGCCCTTGAGGAGGTACGGGGGCGTGTAGAGCGACACGTCGTGGTTCCAGCTGCCGTCGCCCGGGTTGTCGCCGGTCGTCATCACGCGGCCGTCGGGGAGCAGGAACGCCGAGGAGTGGTAGCCGCGCGCCTCGGGGTCGACCGCCACCGGGTCGAACGTCTCGGTCTCCGGGTCGAAGATCGACGTCTCGAAGACCGGGTCGGCCCGGTTGTGCAGCGCGCCGCCCGTCTCCAGCACCTTGCCGTCGGGCAGGAGTACGGCGGAGACGTACATCTTGCCCTGGTCGCCGGTCTGGGCGACCCGGCCGTCGCCGAGGTCGACCGTGCCCTGCGGGATGGGCGGCCCGGCGACGTACGACGGGTTGGGGGCCTTGAGATCGATGATGTCGGTGAGGCGGTTCCCGTCGGGGTTCGTGTCGATGTTGCCGCCGCCGAGGGTCAGCACCTTCTGGTCCTGGGCCGGGGGCAGCAGCACGCTCGCGGACTGGTCGCGTTCGTCCTTGTCCTGGAGGCCCGGGATCTCGGTGATGGTGTTGGCGTCGTAGTCGTAGACCGCCGAACCGGTGCCGGGTGTGCCGTTGCCGAAGACGTGGCTGCCGGAGTAGAAGAGCCGTCCGTCCTGCATGAGGATCATCGACGGGTACAGGCCCCAGTACGACCAGGTCTGGTTGACCTGCCACAGCGGCAGCCACTGCTCCTGCGCGTCCGACCACAGCTCGGCGGTCACCGAGCCCGTCGAGTCCTCCTTGAGGCCGCCGAACGAGATCACGTCACCGTTGCCGAGGATCGTGGCCGACGGATACCAGTGGCCGTCGTTCATGTCGTTGGTCTTGCTGTACGTCTCGGTGACCGGGTCGAAGATGTACGAGTCCTTGTAGCCCTGGTAGCCGATCGTGCCGTCCGCGGACGGGTAGCCCTTGTTGCCGCTCATCACGAGCACGCGCCCGTCGTCGAGCTGGACGTGACCGGCGCAGAACATGTCGTCCGGGGTGGGGATCGTCTTGTACGTGCCGTTCCGCGGGTCGTAGACCGCGCTGGTGAACGTGCCCGCCTCGAACATCTCCTCGCTGTTGCCGGAGCCCGCGATCAGCAGCACCTTGCCGTTGTTGAGGACGACGGAGTGCATGGAGCGCACGGGGTTCTGCGTGGGCAGCACGTCCCAGCGGCCGTTCTCGCACTCCTCGGGGGTGCCCGTGCACACCGGGTCGGGGACCGGGTCGGCGACCTGTTCCATCGTGTAGTCGTCGGTGGTGGCGGAGCCGGTGCCGTAGACGGAGACGCCCCAGGTGATCCGGTCGGTGCCCACGGGCACTTCGGGCGTGCGCACCGTGGCCTCGGTCCAGCTCCCCGCCATCTCCAGCGTCTTGAGGTCGGTCCAGTACTGCCAGCCCGCCGTGGTGTCGTGCCGGAAGAGGGTGATCGCGGTGTCGGGGGTGGTCGACTTGTACCAGAGCCCGAGGTCGTACTGCTTGCCCGGGGTGACCAGCGGCGCGCACTCGGCGGACTCGGTGATCAGCGCCTTGCGGTCGCCGTCGGCGCGGCGGGTCAGCTCGACCTTCATGGCCTTGGTGCCGGAGTGCGCGTCGGCGACCGTGTCGAACGTGAAGTCGTTGTCGCCCCAGCCCGACTTCGACCAGCAGTACGGCATGTCGCCGGTGCCCGCGGTTTCGAAGCCGGGGTTCTTGATCAGGTTGGCGGCGCTCGCGGGGTGGGGCACCGCGAACAGCATGCCCGCGGTGAGCGCGCCCGCGGCGAGCAGGGCTGTTCTCCGTCCAGGCCGGATTCCTCCGGGCCTGATTCCCCTGGGCCTGGTTCTTCCGGGCCTGATTCCTCCGTGTCTGATTGCTCCGTGTCTGATTGCTCCGGGCCTGATTCTGAGGTTCACGCGGTCCTCCTTGCTGTACGGCTCCTGCCGCTCCTCCGCGGCAGATAGACCAGCGCCTCGGTCCCGACAAAGCGCAGGACGAACGTCGTCACCAGCGCGAGCGCGGTGGCGGGCAGCGCACCCATCCCGAACTGGGTGACGAACAGCGCGATCAGCGGGATACGCAGCACCAGGTCGGCGTTGGCGAGCAGCGCGAACCGGCCGATGCGGTCCCACCAGGCGCGGTGCCGGCGGCGCTCGCGGAAGCACAGGTGCTCGATGAGGTAGAAGTTCCAGGCCACGCCGAGCTGGTTGGCGAGGATCTCGGCCGGTACGTAGTGCATGCCGAACGAGGTCAGCGCGTACAGGCCGAGCAGGTTCGGTACAAAGCCCGTGACGCCGATCAGGCCGAAGACGACCATGCGGGCGATGGGCGAGGCCGTGCGCAGTCCGACCAGGTGGCGCAGGAACCTCAGGCCTTCCTGCGCGGTCGACTTGGACTCGCCCGCGAACCGGTCCTGGAAGACGAAGGGCACCTCGGTGACCTCGCGCGGGCGGCTGCGCACGGCGAGTTCGAGGAGGATCTTGTAGCCGAGCGGCTGGAGGATCTCGGCGGTGACCGCGCTGCGGCGGATGGCGAAGAAGCCGCTCATCGGGTCGCTGATCCCGTGCAGCCGACGCGGGAACAGGGTCTTGGTCAGCCACGTGGCCCCGCGCGAGACGGCGATACGGTAACCGCCCGCGAGCCCGGCGCGGCTGCCGCCCTTGATGTACCTCGACGCCACGACGAGCCCGGCCGAGGCCCGCTCCCCCGTCGCCACCAACTCGGGTACCAGGGACGGCGGATGCTGCAGGTCCCCGTCCATGACGACGATCCAGTCCGACGTCGCCGCCTTCATCCCCTCGACGACCGCACCGCCGAGCCCGCCGACCGGTTCCTCGCGATGCAGCACGGTGACGGGGAAGGGGCAGTCCTGCGCGGCCTCGCGGATGACGTCGGGGGTGTCGTCGGTGGAGTCGTCCACGAAGACGACCTCGCAGGGCAGCCTCGTCGGCACCGACTCGGTGATCTGGTGCAGCAACTCCTGTACGTTCGCGGACTCGTTGAAGGTCGGTACGACGATGGTGACGGCGCCGGGTTCCGGGACTGTATTCTCGCGCTCGATTCGCCTCCGGAGCGCTACAGCCGGTGTCGAGAGGGCGATCGTGCTCAACCCTCCGGGCCTCCGCGCGTTCGCCCTCTCGACACCGGCGCGCCCCTCCGGCTCACTCGCGGTGGCACCGCGTACTGCCGGATCTCCCAGTTCCTCCGGGACGGTTGACTCGTAACTGCTGCTCATCGGTCGCCTCCCGCGGCGTGGATCCCGTCTGCCTCTTCGGACCCTTCGGACCCTTCGGCCCTGTCGGCCCCGTCGATCTGTCGGATCTCGATCCGGTCCTCGCCGTTCCCGAAGACGGCGACCGGTGTCGAATGCTCCATCGCGGCCCGGACGTTGGGCAGGTCGACCGCGTCGCGCCGTACCGTCGGGGAGGCGACCACGTAGTCGAGGTCGCGCCAGCCGCGGGGCATCGTCTTCGTCACCGCGGGGTCGAGGTCGGCCTTGTAGAACCAGATGACGCCGAGCCCCGGCTCGTAGCCCGCGTGGACGAGGTCGAGCCACATCGCGTCGTCGACGAGTACCCGGGTGCTCCCCGGATCCGGCACCTCGGTGCCGAGCCAGTTCACCGCCGCCCGGTAGGGGGCGTTGGCGTCGGCCGTCATGGCGGTGCGGTCGCCGTCGTACCAGCGCGGGACGACGTACGCCGCCGAGGCCCCGACGAGGACGGCCGCGACCGCGTACCGCGCCCAGGTCAGGGCCCGCTTCTGAGCCGTACGCCGCCACCGGCGCAGCACCAGGTGGGCGACGCTCGCGGCGGCGCCGGCGAGGACCAGGGCGAGGAAGGGCAGGGCCTGGATGATGTACATCGCGGGCAGGTAGCCCGGCCGCATGGCCATCCCGGCGAGGATCGCCACGGCGAGGGCCGGCCCGGCGAGGGCCCGCGCGGTCACCGACCAGCGCCAGGTGCACAGGAGCAGCAGGGCGCCGGCGAGTCCGCCGAGGGGCAGGACCCGGTCGTAGTACAGCCAGGACTGGAGTACGCCGTACGAGCCGGTGCCGGGTTCGAGGATGAAGCCGGAGCCGGGGCGGGTCATCTGGTAGGCGATGCCGTCCCAGAGCGAGACGTGGTCCTGGCCGGGCAGGAACTCTCCCTTCAGCAGGGCGAAGAGGGGGTAGGAGATGCCGATCAGCGCGCAGGCGGTGACGGCGCCCGTGATCGCGAACTTCCTCGTGTCCCGGTGGCTGTGCCGCCACATGGTGACCAGCACGGCGGGCAGGACGAGGAGCATCGTCTCCTTGGTGAGGACGGCCGCGGCGGCCGCGATGCCCGCGCCGAAGTGGTGCCACAGATGGCGGCTCGGGGAGGCCGCGAGGCAGAAGGCCAGCAGCGTCCACATCACCGCGATGTTGTCGAGGAAGATCTCGCGCTGGAGGACCACCGACAGCGGGGAGAGCCCGAAGAGCGCCATGGCGAGCCCGGCGGCCCAGCGGGGCAGCGCGAGGCGGCGGCCGAGGACGTAGACGAGGACGGCGCTGACCGCGCTGATCAGCAGCATTGTCATACGCATCGAGCCGACGGTCATCGACTCGGGCGCGAAGTACGCCGGCAGCCAGGTCAGGGCGGCTATCTGGACCCAGCCGAAGGGCGGGTGGTCGTACCAGTACGTGTAGTGGGCGAGCCCTCTGCCCTCCTGGACGGCCCAGGCCTGGGCGAGGTAGGTGCCCTCGTCGTCGCTGAGGGTCGGGTAGTCGGCGATGTTCCAGCCCTGGACGACGAGGATCGCCACGAGGAGGACACCGCAGAGGAGCAGGTCGGGGCGCGTACCGTGCGGGCGCTTCGACGGGGCTGTTCGATATGCCGAACCTGTGGTGGGCGCAGCTGTCCGTTGCGCGGGGACCTTGACTCCGGTCGCCGCGGGAAGGGTGGAGGTCACGCAGGAACGTCCTCTCGGTTCACGTTCGCGAGGTGTGCGCCGACGTGGCTGGTCAGCTCCCAGTCGTTGCGGCCGCGTTGCTCACGCCAGACGGCGCGGACGGCGGCCCCGGCGAGGAGGACCTGGTAGAAGGGGCCGCCCACGATGAGCTTCACGTAGTGGACGAGCCGGACTCGGAGCCCGTACTGCTTGCCGAAGTCGTGCAGTCCGACGACCTCGAACACGAAGGTGACCAGGGCGGTGACAGCCGGCAGGAAGGTGATGAAGGCGACGCCGACGGGCACGTTCAGGAAGAGCGCGATGGCCACGTTGAGCGGGATGATCACGCCGGAGACCGCCTGGAGATATGGCGTCATGAGGGTGTAGCGGGCGAGCAACCGCTGCCGGAACCCGGGCAGTTGTCGCCAGTCCCGCTTCCGGTACACCTGAAGGAAGCCCTGGTTCCAGCGGGTGCGCTGCTTCATCAGCGACATCAGGCTGCCCGGGGTCTCCTCCCGGGTGACCATGTCGGAGTCGTAGGCGACGACGACCTTCTTGCCGACGCTGGAGAGCCGGACGCCCAGGTCGCAGTCCTCGGCGAGGCAGTCGGGGTCCCAGCCGTTCGCTTCCCGCAGCACCTTCGTCCGCACGAAGACGGTGTTGCCGCCGAGCGGGATGAACCCCTTCTGGGCGTGCAGGTGAAGGCGGGAGCGGAACCAGAAGAAGTACTCCAGGCAGTTGCGCAGGCTGTACCAGCTGGAGTGGAAGTTGATGAGCTGCACCCCGCCCTGTACGACGTCCGCCCCGGTGCTCCGGAACGCGTGGTCGACATGGGCGAGCAGCTCCGGATGGACCTGGTCCTCGGCGTCGAAGACCCCGACGACGTCGCCGCGGCAGTGCGGCAGTGCCGTGTTCATGGCCTTCGGTTTGTTCTTCTTGTCGTGGGTGTCGACGACGACCCGGACGCGCGGGTCCCGCTCGGCCGCCCTGTCGGCGACTTCGGCGGTCTCCGGGTCGTCGTGCCCGACGATGACGATGATCTCGAAGTCGTCGTGGGACGACTCCAGCAGGCGCTGGATGGTGTGATCGAGCACGGCCTGTTCGTGCCGTGCGGGCAGCAGCAGCGAGAAGGACAGCTGCTCCCCGCCGTCCGGCCTGCTGAATCGGGTGGAGGCAAGCACTTCGGGCGTACGCCACGCGTGCATCTGCCACCACAAGGTGAAGGCCGCCATCCAGAACAAGGCCAGTGAGACGACGGCGATGAAGACAGACGTCAGCAACAGATCCCCCCAGATCCACAATCCCCCTGTCGCGAACAGGACATCACCCGACGACGGCGCGTCGCTCCTGTCGCGTCACGGTGGAGAGACTAGGGGGGAACCGTGAAGTCCGGGAGGTGTTCAGATAAATAGCTTGTTTCGGATCGGAGGCATGCTTAATCGGACGAATCCGAACACGTGCCCACTTTCGCCCTCTTGCTCGATCTTGTCCGGGAAGGTTTCACCCGTTCAGGGCCGTATTCAGAGCTGTACGAAGGCGGTTCACATCGGTGGTCGGGGCGTCGCACGTGAAGTTACGGCAGACATACGCGGCCGGTTCCCCGTCGACCAGGGGCCGGTCGGCGAGCAGCGGCAGCTCGTCACTCCCCGGAACGCCCACGGCGACGACGGCGCCCGGGGCGGTGCCCAGAAGTGCCGTACGGTGCAGGGCCTTTGTGCCCGGGTGGTCCGCCGGCCCGACGATCGCGACCTCGCGGGGCCCGTCGAGGAGGGCCTCGGCCGTGGCGAGCCCCCAGCCGACGAAGCGGGGGACGCGCGGGCCGAGCGCCTTCACCACGCCCAACGCCCGTTCGGCGGCCGTGCGATGAGGCTCGGCGCCGGTCTGGGCGGCATAGCCGAGCAGGGCCCCGGCGGCGGCACTCCAGCCGGACGGGGTGGCGTTGTCGGTCGGGTCCTGCGGCCGCCGGATGAGCTTCTCGGCGTCGACGGCGGTGTCGTACAGGGATCCTGACTCCTCGTCGGCGAACTGCACGAGCACGTGGTCCAGCAGGAACCCGGCGAACTCCAGCCACACGCCCTCCCCGGTGACGGACGCCAGCGCGAGGAAGCCCTCCGCCACATCGGCGTAGTCCTCCAGCACCCCGGCGTTCGCCCCGACCTGTCCCCCCTTGCTGGTACGGGCGAGACAAGCGTGGTCGTCCAGGTGCAGCCGTACGAGGAGGTCGGCGGCGCCGATCGCGGCGTCCACGAGGTCGGGGCGCTCGAAGTAGGCGCCGGTCTCGGCGAGGGCGGCGACGGCGAGCCCGTTCCAGGCGGCGACCACCTTGTCGTCGCGGCCGGGGGCGGGGCGGCCGGCTCGTGCCGCAAGGAGGCGGTCCTTGATCCCAGCGATCCGCTCGGCGTCGAACACCCCTTCGCGCTGCGGAAGCTGGAGGACGGACTGCCCGTGCTCGAAGGTGCCCTCCTCGGTGACGCCGAAGTAGTGGGCGGCGAGTTGGGCATCAGCTTCACCGAGCGCGCTGGTGAGCTGCTCGGGAGTCCAGACATAGTAAGCACCCTCGACATGCTTGCCGCTCCCGTCGTCGCTGTCGGCGTCGAGGGCGGAGGCGAACCCCCCTTCGTCCGTCCTCAGCTCCCGCACCATGAAGTCGGCCGTCTCCAGGGCGACCCGGCGGGCGAGCTCGGAGCCGGTGGTGCGCCAGAGGTGGGCGTAGACGCGGCACAGCAGGGCGTTGTCGTACAGCATCTTCTCGAAGTGCGGCACGACCCAGTCCTTGTCCACGGAGTACCGCGCGAACCCGCCCCCGAGCTGGTCGTAGATCCCACCCCTCGCCATCCGCTCACAGGTGTCCCGCGCCATCTGCAGCGCCCCCTCGGACCCGGTCCGGGCGTGGTGCCGCAGCAGGAACTCGATCACCATCGACGGCGGGAACTTGGGCGCCCCGCCGAACCCGCCCCGCGCGGCGTCGTACTCCCGCGTGAGCCCGAGCAGCGCCTGTGCGAGGTCCTGCTCGGCCGGGACATCGGTGGCCGCGTACTTCAGTTCCCGCCCCGCCAGGTCCCGCACGATCTTCCCGGCGACCTCCGCGACCTCGTCCCGCCGGTCGGCCCAGGCGGCCCGTACACCCTCCAGCACCTGCCGGAAGGAGGGCATGCCCTGCCGGGGCGCGGGCGGGAAGTACGTACCGAAGTAGAAGGGCTCCGCGTCCGGCGTCAGGAACACCGTCATCGGCCAGCCGCCCTGCCCGGTGGCCGCCTGCACGGCCTCCATGTACACGGCATCCACGTCCGGCCGCTCCTCGCGGTCGACCTTCACACTCACGAAGTGCGCGTTGAGGTAATCGGCGGTCTCCTGGTCCTCGAAGGACTCGTGCGCCATGACATGACACCAGTGGCAGCTGCTGTAGCCGACGCTGAGCAGGACCGGTTTGTTGCCCTTCCGCGCCTCCTCGAAGGCCTCGGCCGACCAGGGCCACCAGTCGACCGGGTTCTCGGCGTGCTGGAGGAGGTAGGGGGACGTCTCGTGGGCCAGTCGGTTCGGCATACCTCCATCCTGGCGCACGTATGTGGGGCCCTGCTATGCGCCACGGGCCGGAAGGCATGCCGGACGGCGGACCCGGCGCCGATACCGGGCGCGCGGGCCGTTCCCGCCCCGGCAGCGCGGGCATCGGCACGTAGCTGACCCGCCCCGTGGCACCCGTCCCACGGCCCATACACCTGGCAGCACGGTGCAGCGGTGGCGGGGTGGCACATCGCCCGAGCGGACGCTGCCCCCGCCTCAGGCGATGGCAGCGATATCGCCATCATCGAAGTAGATGGCCTGGTGCAGACGTCCGCCGAGCGCAGCGGCGAACCGCGCGAGAACGTCCTGTCCGGAGATATGCCCCCGCTCGATCTGCGACACGCGACCCTTGGTGACGCCCATGCGATCGGCCACGTCCTGCTGCGTCAGCCCACGGGCCCGTCGCAGCTCCGCCAGACGGCGCCCGGTCATCTCCGCGAGGAGTTCCTCCTTGCCTTCCCGTACGGCCTCCTCACCGCCGGCACGGGCGACGTACTCGGCGCGAATGTCCTGCCAACGGGTGTAGCCGCTCATGGTCGTCCACCTTCTTCCCGAGTTCGTTCCTTCACATACGTCTCGTAGCGCTGCTCGGCCAGAGGGACCGCGTCCCGGTACCACTCGTTCCACCGGCCCGACTTGTCTCCTGCAACCAGCAGGATGCTGCTGCGCCACGGATCGAAGGCGAACAGGATCCGAACCGTCCCCGGTCGCAGCTCTTTCAGGTTCGCCATCGACGAGCCGTGAATAGTGTCGACCAGCGGACGCCCCAGCCCGGGACCTCCTTCGGCCAGTGCGTCCAGCGCCTGCACCACCCGTGCGAACGCCGGCTCGTCCAGGCTGTCGATCCACTCACGAACCTCGTCAACGAGGAAGATCTCCCACTCGCCGCTCACAGGGCGAGTATAGCTATCGCTACACCTTATGGCGACCGAAGACGAGAGCATGGCAGCCCGGGGCGGCACAGGAGCCACGTGAGCAAACGCGGCCTCCAACAAACCGGTACGGAAAAAATGAGTACCAGACCAGTACCATCATTTCGTACCGCCCCAAAAGGAGTGAGGGACATGTCCATAAGCGCCAGCGAAGCAAGGAAGACGCTGTTTCCCCTCATCGAGCGCGTCAACACCGATCACACCCCCGTGCGGATCCGCTCCAAAAGCGGGGACGCCGTGCTGATGTCCGCCGACGACTTCGACTCCTGGCAGGAGACCGTCCACCTGCTGCGTTCACCCGCCAACGCCCGGCGGCTCATGGAGGCGGTCGCACGCGACAAAGCCGGTCAGGCCGCCGCCACCAAGACCATGGACGAGTTGGAGGCCCTGGCGGGTGAACCATGAGGAGCATCCACTTCGACCCGGACGGCTGGGAGGACTTCCTGTACTGGCTCGGCTCGGACCGGAAGATGGCCCGCCGGATCACCCGGCTGATCGGAGAGATCCAGCGTGACCCGTTCACCGGGATCGGCAAGCCGGAGCCACTGAAGGGCGGCCTCTCCGGGTACTGGTCCCGCCGGATCGATGACGAACACCGGCTGGTGTACCGGGCGGACGAGAAAGAAGTGAAGATCCTCAAGGCTCGGTACCACTATGACGGTTGAGTTCCACGGCGCCGCCTCTTTGCCGCGCTCGTCGTGGTCGGTGTGCCCGCCTCGACCAGTGGATCGTCGGCAGGCAGTTCCAGCCGGATGGCGACCGTCCGGGACAGGCTGTCGGACTCCGTGACCGACCGGGTGTATGCCTGTCCGTACTTGCCGCCCACGGAGCAGATGGAGGGTGCCGGAGTCTCTGCAGAACCGTGTCGAGCTTGCTGTACTCGGTCACAGTGGTGCCCTTGTCCGGGTCCGGCGTTCTGGTCTGACGGCCGAACAGATCGAGCCGGCTCCGCGCCAACGGCCGGGGCGATGTGGCGGGGGTACCGTCTGAGGTTGCCGCAGAACGGAGTCCGCCGTGTCGCAGAGCAATGAGGAACACACCGGCGCCCGCATCGCCCGTATCCGGAGGCAGCGTGGCCTGACCCAGCAGGGACTGGCGATGCGGGCGCACGTGTCCAAGTCGCTGCTGTCGAAGGTCGAGTGCGGACAGAAGCCCGCTTCCCCAGCTCTCGTCGCAGCCTGCGCCCGTGCACTGGGAGTCTCCACGTCCGAGCTGCTGGGACAGCCGTACGCCGAGGAGTTGCGCCGGGACCGGATGGATGCGCTGATCCAGCCGATCCGCGAGGGGCTGGAGAACTGGGACATCCCTCTGGACTGGGAGACGGCGCCACGCCCGGCCTCGTTGATCTGGACGGATGTCCAGCGGACTCTGGAGCAGCGCCGTCAGGCGCAGTACACGGACATGATGCGCGACCTGCCGGCGCTGATCGATGAATCGGTGCAGGCGGTGCACACCAGTACCGGCGAAGAACAGCGACTGGCCTACGAGTGCCTGGCGGAGACGTTCCGCTGCGTGTTCACCGTGGCGTGGAAGCTCGGTTTCCTCGACCTCGCGACCGTCGCGCTGGACAGGCTGGCATGGACCGCCCCTCGTGCCGATGAGCCGGGCCTGGCCGCCATGCATGCCTTCCTTCGCGCGCAGACCACGATGTCATCGGGCCGGTACGACGTAGGTCTGCGGGTGGTCGACCGGGCGTTGCGGGATCTCGACGGCCAGGAATCGCGCCGCCCGGCAGGCATTGAGGCCATGCGGGGCATGCTGTATCTGCGGGCCGCGACAATCGCGGGCCGAATGAAGGGCCGGGACCACGCGGACGCCCGCCTGACCGAGGCCCGCTCTCTCGCTCGAACCACGGGCGAGTTGCCCGATTTCGGCGTCACCTGGGGGCCGGTGAACGTCGGTGTGCATGCCGTGGCCATCGCCTCGGAGATGGATGACTTCGGGCGCGCGATCGAACTCGCCGAGGATGTGCACATCCCGCGAGGCTGGACCCGCTCCCGGACCGGGCACCACTGGATGGACCTCGGCCGCTCCCACGCCTGGGCCGGCCACCCGGAGGAAGCTCTGGACTGCCTGCACCAGGCCCGGCGCATCGCGCCTCAGCAGACCCGCTACCACCCGACCGTGCGGGACACCGTGCTGGCCCTCAAGCGACAGGAACGGACCCGTAACAGTTCGCTGGCGCAATACGGGGAGTGGGTCGGGATATAGCAGGTCCCCGGCGAGAGGAGTTGCACCCTTCGGTGCAACTGCTGCGCATCGCCAGTCGGCAGGCTGACGCTCAGTCAGGACCCCCGCGACCGGGCGAACGGTCCGGGGGCGTGGCCAACCCTGACAAGGAGCGCCGACGTGCCGCACCGTATCGCCCGCATCGTGATGGGCAATTAGAGCCGCGCTTTGGATTACGGAGCCAGGAAATCCAGCAGGACATCCTTGTCGCGAGTGACCATGATGCCGGCCTGCTCAGGACTCTTGATCACGCTACCTCGCCCCTGCGGCAGATAGACGATTGCCGGATAGTCCGTCAAGCTTTGGGTTCTCTGGGCCTGCTTCAATGCCCCTTTGCCTGAACCCGACTTCACCTGGACCACTGCATTCCGGGTCACGATGTCAAAATCCGTGAGCACTTGACCGTGCGCGCCGACCACATCAACCCCTTGTGCCCGAACTTCCAAGTCCGGGCCCCATCTCGAAGGTTCCCGTGAGCGGCTCTTCACAGACAATGGGGCCTTCGGGGCAGTTACTGAGGTTGAACTCGCTATGGCGGGTGGGGATCTGACGTTTCATGATTGTTGCGGTATGCCGGAGGTATGCGGTATGCGCAGGGCGGTGGG
>NZ_JBSFUU010000080.1:0-44440 GCF_053591955.1 Streptomyces sp. NPDC002845
CGACGCTCCGCATCGCCACTGTCAGATTCGCTTCACCACCGGCCTGAAGGCCGATGCACTGCGAATGACCTCCGGTAGCACCCTCGCCGAGGACCTGCTGGGAGAGCGACGACCGAAGGTCAGCCGGGTGGCGGCCATGCTCAGGGCGACCGCGCCCACGAGCGCGGGGCCGAGCGTCTGCCCGAGGTCGCGGACCAGGCTGGTGGTGGCGCCGGCCATGCCGGTGAACCGGTGCGGTACGACGTTGACCGCGGCGGTGAGCGCGGCGACGACCAGTCCGAAGCCGAAGCCGTTGAGGACCAGCGGGCCGAGCAGCGGGACGAGGCCGCGTTCCTCGACCGGGATCGCCCGCAGCCACAGCTGGGCGACGGCGAGCGAGACGAACCCGGCGATGAGCATCGGACCGGGACCGGTGCGGTGCAGCAGCTGGACCAGAGGCGGCCAGATGAACGGCGTGATGCCCTGGATGATCAGGAACGGCACGGCGGCCTGCAGCGGACTCTGGTGCTGGACGACGCCGAGCCGGATGCTCAGGTCGTACGCGTCCCGCCGAGGAAGCCGAACATGCCGACCACGGTCGCGACGGCGGACGCGGTGAAGGCGGGGATGCGGAAGAGTTCGAGGCGCAGCATCGGCGCGGCCGACCGGGACTCCACCTGCACGAAGGCGACGAACAGCACCGCCGCCGCGACGAAGGCCAGCACCACCGGCGCCGAGGACCAGCCGTCGCTGGGGCCCTGGATGATGCCGTACAACAGGCACAGCAGTGCCAGGGCGATGGTGATCTGGCCCGGCCAGTCGAGCGCGCGGCCCTCGGGCGCGCTGGACTCGGCGGCCAGGACCCGCGCGGCAACCGTGGTGAGCAGGGCCAGTACCCCGGCCGCCGCGAACGCCCAGCGGAACGAGGCCTGTTCGACGATGGCGCCGGACAGCAGCGGGGCGATGAACGCGCCGAGCGAGAGCGCGGTGGTCCAGGAGGCCAGTCCCCGGGCGCGGGCCGCGGGCGTGGTGGTGCGGGCCGTGATCACCGTGAGGGAGGCCGGGAAGAGCGCCACCGCGCCGATGCCGGACAGCGCCTGACCCGCGATCTGCCAGCCCGACGGCGCGGCGCGGGTCACGCGTGTGGCCGCCGGGACCCTCGGGCCACCCGCCCCGCTCACGGCGGGGCGGGCGCGCCGGTCACTGTCCTGGCGTGAGGACGTACGTGTTGAGAGCGTCGGTCGCGGTGGTGGGCGAGCCCAGGTCGTAACGGTCCACCGCGAGGTAGTTGGGCTTCTTGCGGGCGGCGGGGGTGCAGAAGTTCTGCGCGCGGCCCCGGAGTTTGCCGTTGTCGGTCTCGGCCGTGGAGCCGATCGTGTAGTCCCGGAAGTGGTTCATCACGAACAGCGGGTGGAAGGCGGCCGAGTCGGTGGTGAGGGGTCTGCCGGTGCCCCAGCGGCTGTAGCAGGACCAGTCGGAGTCGCCGATGCCGCCGCCCATGGACCAGTAGTTCTCCACGGTCCACTCGCGCTGGTACATCACCCCGAAGGTGTCGCGCGTCGTCCAGCCGTTGGCGGTGTCGCTCGCGCGGGTCCGGTCGCTGAAGATCAGCAGCTGCTTGCCACGGGCCGCGAGGTCCGCCATGGTGGGCCAGCCCTTCGTCGCCACGCCCTCCTGGTCAGGCCGGTACAACACGTCGTACAGCCCGCCCACGGAGGCGAGCGAGGACTTCAGTACGTCGGAGGAGACGTAGTCCTCCAGGAACACGGTGACGAACTGGCCCGGGTTCGCCTTCAGGAAGTCGACCATGCGCTGCAGGTCGGTGGCGAGCCGGACGGGGTTGCTCACCCCGTCACAGCTGTTGTGGCACAGCGCCGCCTGCCCCGAGGCGGTGTGCACGTCCAGCATGAAACCCCGGACACCGTCGGCGAGTTGCTGACTGATGCCGCGCGCCTGGTTGGGGAAGAGGCTGACCGGGAACGAGGCGAAGTTGCCGTCGGCGCCGTTGGCGTAGGCGTTGTGCGAGGTGAGGAAGGTGACCTGGTCCAGGGTGCGGGTGTTCCCCGACGCCGCGGTCGTGGCGTAGGTGACCGGCGTCAGGTACCAGCGGGCGAGGTCGCCGGCCGAGCCGATCCTCACCGCGCTGGAGTCGGAGGACGAGCCGGTGAGGTACTGCGAGGTGCCGGGCACGGTGACGGTGTACGTGCTGTTCGCGCCCGCGGTGATGGTCCAGGTGGTGCCGTCCGCGCCGCAGGCGGCCGTCACCGCCGAGGTGCCGCTACGGCCGAGGCAGGTTCCGGCCTCGTCGGCGTTTTGCAGCTGGTGGCCGCCGGTGACCGCGACCGGGGTCCACTGCTGGTGGTCCTCGTTGCCCTTGGGGTTGTGTGCGGCGACCGTGCCGCCGCTGTCGGCCGCGTTCAGGCCGGTGACGTAGTTCTGCAGGTAGACCGAGTGGGCGGGGACGGCTGCCGTTGCCTGGCCCGGGGACAGGACGGGCAGGGTCAGGGCGAGCGCGGCGGTGCCGCACAGGGCGCGCAGGGTGCGCAGACGCACGGGGGTTTCCTTTCACTCCGGCACTGCGGGGTGTGATGTGACGACAGAGGCATGACATACCCGAAGTGACGGGTGTTGTGCCAGACCTGGCGCGCGAACTCTTTCTGCACGCCAGGTTCTTGACGGCCCATCAGCCAGTGCTCGGCTCACGCTGACCGAGCGCGAGTTGGTGTCGAGCCGGCCGTCACCGTGGAAGACCTCGGTGCCCGCCTCGACGCCCGACAGGTACGTGGAGCTGTTGATGTGTCCGCGGCTGACCAGGACGTTGGCGAAGTCCGACAGGTTGAGACTCGCGTACGTGGTGTTGCTGGTGCGGACGAACGAATGCACCTGCCAGCCGACGTTCCCCTCGTACGCGTCCCAGGTGGTGCCCGCGACGGTCACGGTGGCCACCTTGGTGCCGAGCGGGCCGTGGGCGACGATGTCCGTCTCGCCGTCGCCGCCTAGCAGACCGTCGGTCCAGGTCTCCGGCCGGGCGGTCGTCCTGGAGGCCGTGCCGTGGCCCGCGCAGTCCCGTCCCGGCGGCAGCCCGGGCGGGCGCCGGGACGCCGCCGAGCAGGGTGACGGTCGTCGCGGACGCCATGGCCGCGGCGAGGAACCGACGTCTCTTCACTGAGGGTGCCAGCAGGGCCACTTTTCCATGAGCGCGACAAGGGGAGCGGTCAAACGAGGTTGTGGCCGCCGTCCGGTCGCCACCCGGCCGGCGAGCACCCCGCGTCAGGACGGGACGATCCGCCACTGCTCCTCCGGAGCCGCGTTGTACGTCCACTGGTCGATGTCGGCCCCGTCGTCCGTGGAGCCGCCGCTGACGTTGAGCGACAGGCCGCTGAAGCGGTTGATGAGCAGGTAGTGGCCGTCGCCGGTGGGTGTCACGGCCCAGTGCTGCTGCGGGGCATCGGCGTCCGCCCAGATGGCGACGTTCCCCGCGTTGGCGCGCGACAGCCCGGCGACCTCCAGGAGCTTGCCGCTGCTCACGCTGCGGATCTTGTAGTAGCCGTCGCCGGTGGGGACGAAGGTCCACTTCTGGTTCGCCCCGCCGTGCCACGTCCACTGCAGGACGTCGGTGCCGTTGGCGGTGCCCGCGGCGGCCACGTCGGCGACCTTGCCGCTGTGCCGGGCGGCCAGCCGGTAGACGGTGCCGTCGCCGGGCAGTGTGGGGGAGACCAGTGCAGGCTTGGCCGTGCGGCCGCCGATCCTGACGCCTCCGATGTTGGCGTAGCCGCCGGTGGCCGCGGTGACCTGGATCCGTACGAAGCCCGCGTCGGCGGCGGGCCATTCCGCGAGCTTGAGGGTGCGATCGCCGGCCCAGCTGCCCTTCGCCACTTGGGTGAAGGTGACGCCGCCGGTGCTCGTGTGGATGGTGTACGAGGTGATGTCGCCGTCCGTGGAATTGGTGCGGTTCCACTGCTTCGGCAGGTACTCCAGGCTGGAGACGCCGCTCCACACCCCGCCGAGGTCGATGGTGATCGACTGGGGCAGCGACAGGCCCCAAGTGGACCAGCAAGTCTCGAAGTTGCGGTCGCTGAGCCCGTCGATGGCGTTCAGCGGGCCCTCGCCGGTGTGGAAGGCGGTGGCGTAGGCGCTGACCGCTGTCACCGGGTGCTCGACGCGCAGCGGCTGGGCGGGCAGCGGGGTCCGGGAGGGGTTCGGGCTCCAGGCGGTGCCGACCTCGGCCAGCCGGTTGACGATGTTGGTGTCCAGCACACCGTCGCGGTTGGGCGGGCAGTTCAGGATGAACGAGGTGTACTTCGGCTCCAGATCGGCCAGGTGCGACAGGATGGACGCCCTGCTCATCGGCTGCGCGGTCGGCGTACTGGGGTGCCAGAACCAGCCGTTGCTGATCGTCTGGCCCTGGAGCGCGGCGTAGGTGTTGCCCGCGGGTGCGGTGATGCCGAGCGGTTCCTCGAAGTAGATGGCGTCGCCGAGGAAGGGCACGGACAGCGCGCCGTGGTCGATCATGACGATGTCCGGCTGCAGCGACTTCACATGCTCGCGGATGCGCTGGTAGGAGACGGCCTGCTGGCCCATCTGCCAGGCCCAGCCGTCCATGATGAACATGTCGATGGTGCCGTAGTTCGTCAGCAGTTCCGTGATCTGGTTGAGGATGTAGGTGAGGTCGGCGGGCTGGACGGCCTCGTCGCTGGCGACGCCGTGCCGGGTGTCGTAGGCCTCGACGCTGTAAGTGCGATCCCAGATCGAGTAGTAGAGGCCGACCTTCAGGCCCTTGGCCCGGAACGCGGTGACGTACTGGGCGACGATGTCCTGCTTGTAGGGGCTGTAGGCGACGTTCTGCTCGTTGTAGGCGGTCGGCCACAGGCAGAAGCCGTCGTGGTGCTTGGCCGTCAGGACGCCATAACTCATCTTCGCCGCCGCGGCCGCCGCGGCCCACTGGGCACAGTGGACGGCCGTCGGGGCGAACAGCGCCGGGTCCTGGTGCGGTGCCGCCCACTCCTCGTCGGTGAACGTGCCGAGGTTGAAGTGGTTGAACATCCCGAAGCGCAGGTCGACCAGCCTGGTCAGGTTGTCCTGGGGCGTTGCGGCGACAGCCTGGACGGGCGAGCCGATGTCCGCGGCGACGGACAGTGCTGTGGCGGCTGCCGTGGCACCCGCGGCACCCAGGAACGACCTGCGCGAGAGCATGCCTGACACTTCATCAACTCCGAAGAGGGTTGGGGGGTGTTACTCATGAATGTCATCGGGGCGCGCGGTGAAGTCAACCCTGGTGCATGGATGAAAGTGCACGCACTGAAGGGCGATTGGACCAACCTTGATGCTGTTCGATCGGTTTCGTCCCGGGCAAGACATCAGATGTATCCGGAACGGGGTGGCGCCAAGTGACACACGGCTCTCCTGTCTGTTGACGCCTCAGGATTAACGTCCTATCTTTCATTGGGGCGACCTCGATCAACTGAGCAACATGGTTCAGAAACAAGGCAATTGAGTCGCATCGAGCTGCTTTCGGTCGCACATTCATCCCATGAATAGGCGCTGTGTTGGTCTGTGTCGCACCCTGAGCCGGCTGTCGAGGCACCCAGGAAGGGCAGGAGCCGTGGACGAGCAAGGTGCGAGGAACCTTCGGCGCAGGGAGGTACTAAGGGCATGGCGGCGGTCGGCGGGATGGCCGCGGTAGGCGGTCTCGGGGGCTCGCTCCTGACCGCTGGTACCGCGTCGGCCGCGACGGCGGGAAACCGCCACCAGGCTTGACCGCGGGCAGTGGCCACGGCGGCGAAGTCGGCCGGGATGGCCTTCGGCATCCTCACCACCAAACACCATGACGGCTTCTGCCTGTGGCCCACCGAGCAGACGAGCTACAACGTCATGAACAGCTCGTACAAGCGGGACGTCGTCAAGCAGTACGTGGACGCCTTCGGGTATCTGCCCCGCGAGGACAAGGACAGTTCCGGGGCGTACGTCACCACCGGCGACATCACCTCGTACGAGATCCACACGAGCACCGACGGCAGAACCTTCACCCAGGTTACGGCGGGCGCCTGGGCGGCCGACAAGGCCGTCAAGCAGGCCCGGTTCGGGGCGGTCGGGGCCCGCTATGTGCGGCTGGTGGCCGTGGACGCGGTCGGCGGCAGTATCGCCGTGGCCAGTGAGATCAACTGCGGTGGCATCGCGGCCAAGCCCACCTCCTCCCTTACGACGCCGGTGCAGACCCCGGTCCTTCCGGGCGGCGACAACTCCCTCTCCCTGACCCCGGTCCTGGCCGCCCTCGACAACGGCGGCATGAGGCTGGAGAACTCCCCGGCGAACGTGGGCTACTGGACCAGCGCCAATGAAAACGCCACCTGGCGGGTCCGCTTCGGCGTCCCCGGCGCCTACACCGTGACCGCCACCGTCGCCGCGGCCGCCGCCTCCCGGCTGGTCCTGGACGCGCGTGATCGGCGCCGCGACCCTCACGGTCCCCAACACCGGCTCCTGGACGACCTGCACGACGGTCAGCACCACGATCACCGTGCCCGAATCGGGCTAGCGCCCCGTCACCCCGCGCCCGGACAAGTTTCGTCACCTGGCAGCCGGTCAACGTCCGAGGCATCACCCTCACGCCGGGCGCCGACGGCGCACTGTCCATGACGGCCGCCACCGCCACCCTCTCCGGCAGCGCGATCAGGCTGGAGAACGACCCGCCCAACATCGGCTACTGGACCAGCACCACCGCCACGGCCTCCTGGAACCAGACCTTCCCGGCCCCGGCACCTACGCCGTCCAGGCACGGGTCTCGGCGGCGTACGGCGCCACCGCCCTCACCCTCGACACCGGTGCGGGCAGCACCACCGTGCAGGTAGCGAGGACCGCCGGCTGGGGGCGTACGTCACGGTCGTAGGCAGCGTGACCGTGACCTCCGCGGGCACCCGCACCGTGACGGTCAAGCCGGCGGACCCGGCCACCTGGCAGCCCGACAATCTGCGGTGGGTCACTCTGAAGGGGTCCTAGGAACCGGGCCGTGGGCCTCCCGCAGGCGTATGACCTGTGGCGATCGCGCCGCCCGGCGCCCCGGGCGGAGCCCTCCCGCGCGCGCTGTCCGGCCGGACAGCGCGGGCTCGGAGAGCTGGACCGGGCCCGTGACGACCTGCGGTAACCTGTGGCGCCAGACATCCCATGTCTCGGCGGGGGCCGGCGGTTCCTCGGCGAACCGGACCCCAGGGAGGCGGCCCCATGGGCGCACCGCTCATCGAGACGGCGATCGCCAGGCTCCGGGATCTCATCCTGGAGGGCGTGCTGAAGCCCGGTGACCGGCTGCCCCGTGAGCAGGACCTGTGCACGCAGTTGGGCCTGTCCCGGAACACCGTCCGTGAGGCGGTCCGCGCGCTGGTGACGGCGAGGGTTCTCGACGTGCGGCGTGGTGACGGGACGTATGTCACGGATCTGACACCGGAGTTGCTGCTCGGCGGTATCGGGTTCGTGGTCGAACTCATGCGCTCGGACTCGGCCCTGGAGCTGATGGAGGCCCGGCGGGTGCTGGAGCCGGAGATCACCGGATTGGCCGCGCAGCGCGCGAGCGATGAGCAACTGGCCGAGATCACCGGCCACTTGAACGCCATGAACGCTGCCGCCACTCACGAGGAGATGGTGACGCACGACACGGAGTTCCACGCGGCGGTGGCCCGTGCGAGCGGCAACACCGCGCTCGCGTCGATTCTCATCGGCATCTCCAGCGGCACGTTCCGCGCCCGTGTGTGGCGCGGCGTCGTGGACTGCGGTGCCCATGCGCGCACCATCGCCGAGCACGAGGCGATCCTGGACGCGATCCGCGCCGGGGACGCGCCGCTGGCCCGGGCCGCCGCACTGACCCACGTGGCGACCACGGGCAACTGGCTCGCCGCCATCCTGGAGCGCGAGGCCGCCCTGGCGTCCGAGAACACATCGACGCTCCGCGGAGCGTGACGCGGAGCCATCGCCGAACGGGCCGATGACTGCCGAGCATCCGTCTTCAACCACTTCGCTCGGCATCGAGTCCCGCGCCGAGGAGGCATACCAGTCCAAGGGGATGCTGATCGCCCACGTCCAGTCGGGGCGCAGCGCGAACATCGCTGGCGTGGTGGGCAAAGCCATCGACGCCGGCTATCGCCTTGTCATTGTCCTCAGCGGCACGACCAACCTTCCGGTAGGTTCCTCAGCCGTGGCGCACTGCCATCGCGGCTGGGAGCGTTCGACATCATCCGCCTGACCAGTTTTGACAACGACTCTCTGACGCTGCGCGCCGCGATTGCCGCCCTGAAGTTCGAAAAGCGGGAGCCGACGCTGCTGCTGTACGACGCCCCGGAACCTGCACCACGCCGCAGTGCGCCTCATGGTAGTGAAGAAGAACAACTTGAGAAGTCCGTTGACAACGCTCGTTTGACGTTGTTCCTGGCAGGTTGTCAGGTGCAGTGTGTCGCCAGGGGCCTCTGGGCGCCCAGCGCGCACAGCACATGTTGGCGTGACCACCGGGTCGAGGCGTGCTCGCAGTTCGTGCAGGTCGCGAGCGATGCCGTCGCGGTCGGTCGGAATCATGAGCTGCTCGGCCTCGTGTCGGAGCTCAGCGATTTCCTGGGGCGCGGGGCCTGGTCGGCGGAGCCGGTGTGGACGGGCACGCCCCGCCGGTCAGAAGGAGGCGGGCGTGGATCGACGCAGCCATACCGTGCCTGACGCCCCAGAAGCCGGCACGGCGTTGTGAACACGCGCTCGGCGGTCAGTCGGTCCATGCCCGGGCACCAACTCCATGGTCATGCCTCTTGCAGCACCGGAGCCGACTGCTCCCCCGACCCCCGGACGATCAGCCGGGTGGGAACGGTGATGGTGCGGGCGCGGGAGCGGTCGCCGTCCAGGCGGGACAGGGCGGTGGTCGCCGCAGTTCGGCCGATCTCTTCGGGGTCCTGGGCGACGACGGTCAGAGCCGGTTCGAGTGCCTCGGCGAGTTCCACGTCGTCGAAGGCGACGACGGCGATGTCCTTGCGCTTGCCGCGGGCGAGCTCGGTGACGATCCCCAGCGCCATGATGTTGTTGCCGGCGAACAGGGCGGTGGGGGGATCCGCCAGGCCCAGCAGCTGGGACGTGGCGGTGGAGGCCCCGTGCTGGTCATGGGCGTTGGCGACCAGGGAGCGGTCGGCGGGGAGGCCGGCCTCCTGCAGGGCCGCGCGGTAGCCGGCCAGACGCTCGCGGCGGGTGTAGAGCTTGGTGGGAAGGTCACCGATGAAGCCGATGCGCCGGTGGCCGTGGGCGATCAGATGGGCGACGCCGTCGTGGGCGCCCGTGCGGTTGGAGCTGACGATGCTGTCCGTGGACAGGCCGACTCCCGGACGGTCGAGGAAGACGACGGGCAGACCCGCGGCACGGTGGGACTTGAGGGGGGAGTGGTCGGCGCCGACGGACGGCACGACCATCAGGATGCTGATGCGGCGGGCGAGGAACTTGTCCGTCAGGGCGCGTTCGCGGTCGGGGTCGTCCGCGGAGGATCCCATGAGCAGGGTCAGGCCGCGGTCGCGGACCGTGTCCTCGATGCTGCTGGCCACCGCTCCGAAGAAGGGGTTGCCGAGGTCGGGGATGACCAGTCCGACGGTGGTGTCGGGTCCGCCGACGCGGATGTTGCGGGCCATGAGGTTCGGCTGGAAGCCGAGTTTGGCCACGGCGGCGAGGACCTGCTCCCTGGTCTGGGCCGAGGCAGGGCCGTCCTCGTTGAGGACGCGCGAGACGGTCTTGGCGCTGACGCCCACTTCTCGGGCGACGTCTGCCAGGGTGGGGCGGCGGTTCGCAGCCATGGAGGAAACGGTCTCCCTGCGCTCGTCGGTTCCGGCCACGGCCTTCGGCCGGAACCTGTGAGTGGTGCATCGTGTCGTCAGTTGGCCTGGACGCCGGCGGCCTTCGCGGCCTCGGAATCCGTTACGACAGTAGCTCCGGCCTCGTCGACGGTGAGCGCGCCGGTCATGATGGCGACGACCTCCGCCATGGAGTAGTCGGAGGGCTTGATCACGGCCGCGCGCCTGCCCAGCCGGTGGACGTGGATCCGGTCGGCGATCTCGAAGACGTGCGGCATGTTGTGGCTGATGAGGACGACCGGCATGCCCTTGTCCCGGACACGGCGGATGAGGTCCAGGACCTGACCGGACTCCTTCACTCCGAGGGCGGCGGTCGGCTCGTCCATGACGACGACGCTGCGGGCCCAGGCGACGGAACGGGCGACCGCGACGGCCTGCCGCTGTCCGCCCGAGAGGGTCTCGACCGACTGCGTCAGCGAGCGCAGGCCGATCTTCAGGTCGGCCATGTGCTCGGCGGCCTCCTGGCGCATGCGCTTCTTGTCCAGCATGCGAAAGACACTGCCGAGGACGCCGGGGCGGCGGAGTTCGCGGCCGAGGAACATGTTCGAGGCGATGTCCATGGAGGCGGCCACGGCGAGATCCTGGTAGACCGTCTCGATACCGTGGGCGCGGGCGCTCTGCGGTCCGGAGAAGGTGATGGGTTCGCCGTTGAGGCGTATCTCGCCCGCGTCGGGGGCGACTGCGCCGGTGAGTGCCTTGATCAGGCTGGTCTTGCCGGCGCCGTTGTCGCCGATGACGGCGAGGACCTCGCCGGGCAGCAGGTCGAAGTCGGCGCCGTCGATGGCGGTGACATGGCCGTAGCGCTTGACCAGACCGCGCGCCTGCAGCACGGGAGTGGGGGAGGAGGTGGCGGTCATCGGGCCTTCTTCCGGGAGATCTGGTCGACGGTGACCGCGAGGATCACCAGGATTCCGGTGATCAGGGTCTGGTAGATGGAGGCGACGCCCATCAGTTGCAGGCCGTTGCGGAAGACGCCGACGATGAGGACGCCGATGAAGGTGCCCAGGACCGATCCGCGTCCGCCGAAGAGGCTGGTGCCGCCGAGGACCACGGCGGTGATGCTGTCGAGGTTGTCGGTCTGTCCCGCCTGGGGGTCGCCGACTCCGGTGCGGGAGATGAGCAGCAGGGCGGCGATGCCGTAGAGGATGCCGGCCGCGGTGTAGACGCCGATGGCCAGCCGGGAGGTGCGGATGCCGTTCAGCCGCGCCGCCTCCGGGCTGTTGCCCAGGGCGTAGACGTGCCGTCCCCAGCTGGTGTTGCTCAGCGCGTAGGCGAGGAGGAGGAACAGGGCGATGGTGACCAGGGAGCCGTAGGTGATGTCGGTGCCGCCGAGCGGGAAGGTCTGCCCGAGGGCCGTCAGCGGGCCGGGCAGGTTGGTGACCGTCTGCTCCTCGGAGTAGATGTGGGTCAGCGCGAACGCCACGTTGAGCATGCCGAGGGTGACGATGAACGGCGGCAGCGGGATCTTCTGCACCAGCAGGCCGTTGAGCATCGCGAAGCCGCCGCAGACGACCAGGCCCAGGGCGATGGCGGCGAGCGGGGGCAGGGAGCCCTCGGCGGCCATCTTGGCGATCACGATGCTGCCGAACGCCATCACGGCACCGCACGACAGATCGATGCCCGCCGTGAGGATGATCAGGGTCTGTCCGATGGCGAGGGTGCCGACGACCATGACCTGCTGCACGATCAGCGAGAAGTTGCCGCCCGTGAGGAACTGGTCGGTCGAGAAGGAGAAGAAGGCGCAGGCCAGGAGGAGGGCGACCAGGGGGCCGGTGGTCGGTGCCATGAGCAGTCTGCGGGCCGTGGTCGGTGCTTTGAGCTCGGCGTACGGCGAGGTCGTGGCTGTCATGCGGAGTCCTTGTCGGAAGACAGATGTCCGAGTCCGTCCATGCCGGAGGACAAGGAGACGAGGGGGCGGCCGTCCCCGGTCGGGGAGGAGGGGCCGGCCGCCCCGCTGAGGGGGAAAGCGGTGTCGTACGGACCTCGGGGCGGCTCAGCCCCAGCAGTTCTCCAGGCCGTAGACGGTGTCCTCGGACGTGATCCCGTCCTGCGCCTGGTCGGTGATCAGGGTGACGCCGGTGTCGGTGTAACCGGACGCCTTCTTGCCGTCCTCGGCGTATGTGACGACGGCCTTGACTCCCTCGGCGGCCATCTTCAGCGGGTACTGCTGCGAGGTGGCGGCGATCGTGCCGTCCTTGACCGCCTCGGTCCCGGTGCAGCCGCCGTCGACGGAGACGATCAGGACGTCCTTCTCCCGGCCCTTGGCCTTGAGCGCGGTGTACGCGCCCAGGGCGGCCGGTTCGTTGATCGTGTAGACGACGTTGATGTCGGGTTCCTTCTGGAGGCAGTTCTCCATCGCCGTCTGGCCCTTGGCCTGGTCGCCGCCGGTGTCCTGGGAGCAGACGATGGAGGGGTCGCCCTCCTCGACGCCGAAGCCCTTGAGGAAGCCGTCGTGCCGCTGGACGCCGACGGACACGCCCGGCGCGAGGTCGAGGGTGGCTATCTTGGCCGACTTGCCCTTCATGGCGGCCTTGGCGTACTCGCCGATCAGCTCGCCGGCCTTGAGGTTGTCGGTGGCGAAGAGGGCGTCGACCGCGCTTTCCGGCTCGGTCGGGGTGTCCAGGGCGATGACCAGGACACCCTTGGCGCGGGCCTTCTCGATCGCGGGCACGATGGCCTGGGAGTCGCTCGGGGTGATCAGGATGCCCTTCACGCCCGAGGCGACCATGTTCTCGATGGCCGTGATCTGACCGGCGTTGTCGCCGTCGAACTTGCCTGCGGCGGTGAGCAGTTCGGCGCCGTTGTCCTTGGCGGCCTTCTCCGCGCCCTCCTTCATCTTCACGAAGAACGGGTTGGTGTCGGTCTTGGTGATCAGACCGACCTTGACCTCGCCCGAACCGGAGCCGGCGGAAGTCGATCCGGAGCCGGACCCGCAGGCCGTCAGGGTGAGGGCCGTGACGCCCGTGACCGCGGCGGCTCTGAGGAGGGAGGAGGACAGACGAATGGTGCGAGACATGATCGACTCCTGTGGGATAGCGAGCAGCACGGGGTTGGGATCAGAGCATGCCGACCGGGGTGTCATCGTTGACTTATGTCATCGTTGACACTGCCTGGCGAGGATGATGGACTCCGCCGCCCGGAAACGTCAATGCCTTGTACCCGTCACGAATCGGCAACACCCGCGGCCGCTACCCACCCGTAGCCGTCCGGCAGTTGGGCCACGACGCGTCCGGCCTGTCCGTACGTCCGTCAGAGAAGAACAGCCCATGAGCCCGCGTCAGATCACCGTCCTGGGGGAGCGCGTCGCGGACGTGTTCGCCGAACCCGCGGACAGCTCGAACGAACTCGCCGTGCGTACTGCCGGGCGGCGGGCCTGCGAATAGGGCGGTGGCCCTGGCCCGCCTCGGCACCCCGGCCCGCTTCCTCGCGCGGTTGTCCGGCGACGTGTTCGGCCGCCTGTTCCGCGCGCACCTGGAGGCGTCGGGGGTGGACCTGTCGTACGCCGTCGCGGCCGCGGAGCCCAGCACGTCGGCCGTGGCGGAGCTGGACGACCAGGGGCAGGCGGCGCTCTCTTTCCCTGCGCAGAACACGGCCGACTGGCAGCGGACGGCCGAGGAGCCGGCGTGGGTGGACCTGTCCGAGGCCGCCTGCGTGCACACGGAATCCCTGGCCCTGGTCCGGAAGCCCGGCGCGGCGGTGGTGGAGGACTTCCTGGCGGCGGCCGCCCCCACGCGACCATCAGCATCGACCCCCATGTCCGGCCGTTGCTGGTGCATCCCGAGGTCCACCGTGCCCGGCTGGCGCACTGGTGCGCCCTCGCCGATGTGCTCCGGCTGAGCGAGGACGACCTGGAACTCCTGCTGCCGGGCACCCCGCCCGAGCGCGCGTGCGACATCTGGCACGCGGCCGGGCGCGGCTCGTCGTGATCAGGCGCGGTGCCGACGGCGCCCTGGCCTCCCTCGGCGGCGAACGGATCCTGGTGCCCGCCGTGCCGACGAGCGTCGCCGACACAGTCGGGGCGGGGGACTCCGTCATCGCCGGGCTGCTGCACCACCTCGGCGCCCGCGGGCTCCTCGGGGGCCGACTGATGGGACTCCGCCTCCACGACATCGTGGAAGCCTGCCGGTTCGCCGTCCGGGTTGCGGCTCTGACCTGCTCTGTTGCCGGGCCCAACCCGCCGTGGCAGAGCCGGCTGGCACAGCTCGCCACGGACGATCGCGCATGACCGGCAGGCGAGCCGCATAGGAGTGCGTCGCGGCCGAACTGTTGACGCATTGGCCGGATTGCCCCCATCATCGGGCCACTTGATGTCATCGATGACACCAGTCAACGATGACACCCCTTGCCGACGCCGTGGACGTCGGCGTCGGCAGGGCGGTCACTTTTTCGGCCGGTTCCGCGCCGGGCAGCAGGCTTCGCTGCGCGGACGGCCGCGGCACAGGAGATCCCATGAGCTCTGGACGTGTATCCCGGCATGCCCGTACACGGATGATCGCGGCGGTGGCGACCGTCTGCGCCCTGTCCGCAGCCCCGTTGGCCCCCCAGGCCGTCGCTGCCGACACCCCGCCGTACTCCGAGACCTACCGACCCCAGTTCCACTTCACCCCGGAGAAGAACTGGATGAACGACCCCAACGGCCTCGTGTACTACAAAGGCGAGTACCACCTCTTCTACCAGTACAACCCGAACGGCAACTCCTGGGGCGACATGTCCTGGGGCCATGCGGTGAGCAAGGACCTCGTGCACTGGAAGGAACTGCCGCTCGCCCTGTCGCACGACGACGAGGAGATGGTGTTCTCCGGCAGCGCGGTCGTCGACTGGAACAACACCACCGGGTTCGGCACGAAGGAGAACCCACCCATGGTCGCGGTCTACACCAGCTACGCCAAGGACACGGGCATACAGGCCCAGTCGCTCGCCTACAGCACCGACCGCGGCCGCACCTGGACCAAGTACCAGGGCAATCCCGTCATCGACATCGGCTCCAGAGAGTTCCGTGACCCCAAGGTCCAGTGGTACGAGCCGACCAAGAGCTGGCTGATGACGGTGTCGCTGTCCACCGAGCACAAGGTGCAGTTCTACTCGTCCAAGAACCTCAAGGACTGGGAGCTGCAGAGTGAGTTCGGGCCGCAGGGCGCGACGGGCGGCGTGTGGGAGTGCCCCGACCTGTTCCCCCTCGCGGTCGACGGGGACGAGAACAACATCAAGTGGGTCCTGGTCGTCAACATCAACCCCGGCGGCATCGCGGGCGGTTCGGCCGCCCAGTACTTCATCGGCGACTTCGACGGCAAGAAGTTCACCGCCGAGGACAAGGGCACCTACACCCCGCCCACCGGCACGGTGATGCAGGACTTCGAGGGCACCGACTTCGGTACGTGGACGACCACAGGCACCGCGTTCGGCGACGGACCGTCGGCCGGGGCGCTGGCCGGGCAGGGGACCGTCGACGGCTTCGACGGCAAGGGCCTCGCCAACAGCTTCCACTCGGGCGACGGCACCACCGGCACCCTCACCTCACCCGAATTCACCGTTGACAGCCCCTACCTGAACTTCAAGGTCGGCGGCGGACGACACCCGCACGAGCCCGGAACCGTCATGGAGCAGGGACCGCCGCCGACCGAGGGCACGGTCCTCGCCGACTTCGAAGGCGGCAGCTACGGCGACTGGACGACGACCGGCGACGCCTTCGGCTCGGCACCGGCCACCGGCACCCTCCCCAACCAGCAGGAAGTCTCCGGATTCCTGGGCGACGGCCTGGTCAACACCTACCTGAACGGCGACTCCACCACCGGCACCCTCACCTCGCCCGAGTTCACCATCGACAAGAACCACATCAACTTCCTCATCGGCGGCGGCAACCACCCCGCCGGCTCCGCCAACCCCACCACCCTCGAACTCGTCGTCGACGGCGAAGTGGTGCGCAGCGCCACCGGAAAGGACGCCGAGGCGCTCAACTGGGCTTCCTGGGACGTCGGCGACCTCGCAGGCAAGAAGGCACGGATCAGGATCGTCGACGACAACACCGGCGGCTGGGGCCACCTCAACGTCGACCACATCATGCTGTCCGACACCAAGGCCCAGCCCGTCTCCCAGGAGACGTCCGTCAACCTGATCGTCGACGGCCAGGTCGTCCGCAGCGCCACCGGCGCCAACAGCGAGACCCTGGACTGGGCCTCCTTCGACCTGCGTCCCTACGCCGGCAAGAAGGCACGTATCCAGATCGTCGACATGAACACCGCCGGCTGGGGCCACATCCTGGCCGACCGGTTCACCGCCGCCGACACCGCCGCCAAGTCCGTCGTGCAGCGCGCCGACTGGGCCGACTACGGCAAGGACTACTACGCGGCGGTGTCCTGGGAGAACGCACCGGGCGGCAAGCGGTACATGATCGGCTGGATGAACAACTGGGATTACAGCGGCGCCATCCCCACCTCCCCCTGGCGCGGCGCGCAAAGTGCCCCCCGGGAGATGGCCCTGCGCACGATCAACGGCCAAATCCGGCTGGCCAGCAAGCCGGTCAACAGCCTTACGTCCCTCCGACAGCAGCGCCCGGCGACGGCCGCCGGTGTCACCGTCAGGAGCACCACAAAGCCCCTGATCGGCCCTGCGGCCAAGGGCAAGGCACTCGACATCGAGGCCACCTTCTCCCTCAAGGACGCCGAACGCTTCGGCCTGAAGGTGCGCACCGGCGCCGGAGGCGAGGAGACCGTCATCGGCTACGACACCACGACACAGGAGCTGTACGTCGACCGCACCCGCTCCGGCGCCGTGGACTTCAACAGCACCTTCCCCGGCGTCCAGCGGGCCCCGCTGCAGGCGAAGAACGGCAAGGTGAAGCTGCGGATCCTCGTCGACTGGTCGTCCGTCGAGGTCTTCGGCGGCAGCGGCGAAGCGGTGATCACCGACCAGATCTTCCCCGACCCCGCCAGCCAGGGAGTGGAGGTCTTCGCCGAGAACGGCTCGGTGAAGCTGGACCGGGCCCGCGTCTGGCACCTCGGCTCCTACCGCGACTGATCCTCAACCACGCCTGACCACGGAGGACGCCATACCGTGAACAAGACCCTGCTCGCCGAGTTCACCGCCCGTGAGGGTGCGGAGGACGAGGTCGCACGCCTGCTGCTGGACTACGCCCAGAAGGTGCGCGAGGAAGACGGCAACCTCGCCTTCGACGTCTACACCAAGGTGTCCAACCCCCGCGCCTACTGGATCTTCGAGATGTACCGGGACGAGGATGCCTTCCAGACCCACCTGAAGGCCCCGTACGGCGGCCCGTTCAACACCGCCCTCGCCCCGCTGATCGAGGAGGACGCCTCGGTGCTGACCTTCCTCGATCCGGTGGCCTGACGATCCCTTGATCCCGGTGACCTGACGTCGGCCGGGCCCGCCACGCGGGCCCGGCCCTTGCCGCGCCGTGAGAACGTAACCGGACACCCCTGCAGGACAACACAGCGACCTGGCTCCCTGGAACATGGTTTCAACGGCACCGAGGTGGCGGGGATCATCGACTGGGACACCGCCGCACCCTCGAACCGGATCTGGGACCTGGCGTACGCGGCCTACCAGTTCGTTCCCTTCCACCCGCCGGACGGGCTTGAGCCCTTCGGCCGGCCCGAGGAGCCGGACCGGCGCAAGCGGCTGAAGCTGTTCACCGATGCGTACGGGCACGCCGTCACGCCCTCCGAGGTGCTCGACGCGGCGGTCATGCGCATCTACGGCACAGGAACCCATATCGCGCCGCGAGGTCGCCCGCAGGAACCCCGCCTTCGGGGTGCACGCGCGCTAAGGGCAGGCGGTCGGCTACTTCGCCGGCGCCGCGTTCGTTGCTGAACTGCGAGCGCGTTTGGCCTAGTTGGTGACCACCGGGTCAAGGGCGGACGGTGCCCGGTTTCCACCTCGGCCGACATTGCTTGGCCACGAGTTCGTAACGAGCCGTTGACAGGGGCGCCTCGCGGGGCGCAATCTCATCCCGCACTCACTTGCCAAAACGATTGGGCACGACATGGGCAGGCGGATCGGGATCAAGGACGTGGCGGCAGCCGCCGGCGTCTCGGTCACGACCGTCTCCCACATCCTCAACGAGGTCGAGGGCAAGCGCATCAACGCCGAAACCCGGCAGCGCGTTCTCGAAACGGCCCGGCGACTGGGGTACGCGCCCAACGGACTGGCGCGGGGGCTGCGGCTGAAGCGGTCGAACACGATCGGCTTCGTCAGCGACCAGATCGCCACCACGCCGCACGCAGGCCGGATCATCCTGGGAGCGCAGGAGGAGGCGGCCAAGCACGGCCTCCTGCTGCTCATGCTGAACACCGGCGGCGACCCGGAGTTGGAGCGCAAGGAGATCGACCTGCTGCTGCAGCGCCAGGTCGACGGCGTACTGTACGCGTCCATGTACCACCGGGTCGTGGAGGTGCCGGAGCGGCTGCGGTCGGTCCCCACGGTGCTGCTGGACGCCCGCTCGGACGACACCGGCGTGCCCTCGGTCGTACCGGACGAGGTCCTGGGCGGTCGGACGGCGGTGCGCGAGCTGGTCCGCCACGGCCACCGCCGGATCGGCTTCATCACCAACGTCGACGACATCCCGGCCACCCACGGACGCCTTGAGGGCTACCGGCGTGCTCTCGCCGAGGCGGACATCGCCGAGGACACCCGGCTGGTGGTGGCTGAGACCACCGACGCCGTCGGCGGGTATCGAGCGGCGCTCCGTCTGCTGCAGGCGGAGGAACGGCCCACCGCGCTGTTCTGCTTCGCCGACCGGATGGCGATGGGCGCCTACCGCGCCGCCGCCGAACTGGGGCTGTCGATCCCCGCCGACCTGTCGGTGATCGGGTTCGACAACCAGGAACTGATCTGTGACGGCTTGTTCCCCGGGCTGACCACCGTCGCCCTGCCGCACTACGAAATGGGGGCGCGGGCTGTCGCACAGCTGCTCGCGCTCACGGGTGCCCCCGGCCAGGAGCCTGGTCCGGCTGCTCAGGAAATGCTGCCCTGCCCACTGGTGGTACGGGCATCGGTCGCTTCGCCGCCCCGACTCTGACCCCGGAACGGCGAAGCGCCACCGATACAGGCGGCCGTCACTACCGGCCGCCGACACGGTCTGTCAGGACCGTGCCCAGTGAAATGGAGGAACCCAGTGGAATCGAGAACCAGGCGCCTCGCGGTGTCGAGCATAGCCGCCCTGACCGCGGCCGTGCTCGTGGCCGGCTGCGGCGGCAGCGGTAGCACCGGCTCGTCGGGCGCCGACGGCAACACACTGACCTTGTGGACGCACAACGCCGGCAACGATGCCGAGTACGACGTCGTGAAGCAGATCGTCAAGGACTTCAACGCCAGTCAGGGTACGTACAAGGTCAAGATCCAGGCGTTTCCGCAGGGTTCCTACAACGACTCGGTGGTGGCCGCGGCCGCCGCCAGGAAGCTGCCGTGCATCCTCGACGTCGACGGGCCCAACGTCCCGAACTGGGCCTGGGGTGGGTACCTCGCGCCGCTGGACCTGTCCAAGGGCAAGGTCGCAGTGGAGGACCAGCTGCCCAGTACGGTCGCCACGTACCAGGACAAGACCTACGCGTTCGGCTTCTACGACGTGGCCCTGACCCTGTACTCCCGCCAGTCGGTGCTGAAGAAGTACGACATCCGCATCCCCACCTTCGACAAGCCCTGGACCAAGGACGAGTTCATGGACGCGCTCGCCAAGATCAAGGCGAGTGGCGACTTCAAGAACACGCTGGACCTCGGCACGGGCGACCCCGGTGAGTGGTGGCCGTACGCCTACTCCCCGATACTGCAGAGCTTCGGCGGCGACCTGGTCGACCGCTCGACCTACGAGACCGCCGAGGGCACGCTGAACGGTGAGAAGGCCGTCGAGTGGGGTGAGTGGTTCCGCTCGCTGGTCACGAACGGTTACGCGCCGCAGAAGTCCAGCAAGAGCCCCGCCGACGACTTCCGCAACGGCAAGACCGCCATACAGTGGGACGGCAGCTGGTCCGCTCAGGCCAACACCGACAAGTTCGGCGGCGACCTGGCGATCCTCCCGCCGGTCGACTTCGGCGACGGACCGAAGATCGGCGGAGCCTCCTGGCAGTGGGGCATGAGTTCGAGCTGCTCCAACAAGGAAGGCGCTCAGGCTTACCTGAACTTCTCCCGGCAGACGAAGTACTTCGTGGACTTCGCCAAGGCCACCGGCACCATCGCCGCCACCGACGCGGCAGCGCAGCAGGTGAAGGGCTACGAAACGGGCGGTCAGTTCAACGTCTTCCTCCAGGCGGCGCAGGAGTTCGCGGTGGTCCGGCCCGTCACCCCGGCCTACCCCTACATCTCCACGGTGTTCTCCAAGACGGCTCGGGACATCCTGGCCGGCGCCGACGTCAAGGGCGCTCTCGACCAGGCCGTCAGCGAGATCGACAACAACCTGTCGACCAACAACTACTCCACCGGCAGCTGACCGCGTCCGCCCGTCCCGGCGGATGACGGCGATTCATCCTCCCCGCCTCCGCCGGGACACGTACCTGCCTGGATGTCCCATGGCCACCACACTGACCTCAACGTCCTCCCGACCTGATGCCGCCGATGCTCCGCCACCCGCCAGTCCGTCAACCGGTATGCGCGCACGGCGCAGAGAGAGCCTCGCCGCACTCGGCATGGTGAGCCCCGCCGTCTTCCTGCTGGTGATGTTCATCGTCATCCCCGTGGTGCTGGCCTTCGCGCTGGCGTTCACCAACGCCCGCCTGGTGTCCCCGAATCCGGCCCAGTTCACGGGCCTGCAGAACTTCCGCACCCTGCTGGACGACCCGCTGTTCTACAAGTCGCTGCGGAACACCTTCTACTTCGCCGTCGTCATCGTCCCGCTGCAGGGCGGCCTGGCGCTGGTGCTCGCCCTGCTCGTCAACGCCAAGGTCAAGGGCGTCAACTTCTTCCGCACCCTCTACTTCCTCCCGGTCGTCACCTCGATGGTCGTGGTCTCCATCCTGTGGACGCTGCTGTACCAGAAGACCGGGCTGGTCAACGAGATCATCTCCCGCCTCACCCTCGGCCATGTACAGGGACCGGACTGGCTGACCAACCCGTCCACGGCCATGCCCGCCATCATCGTCATGTCCGCCTGGCAGGGCGTCGGCTTCCACATGATCATCTGGCTGGCGGGACTGCAGACCATCCCGCAGGACCTGTACGAGGCGGCCGACATGGACGGGGCCACCCGCTGGATGCGCTTCCGGCACGTGACCTGGCCCGGCCTCAGCGCCACCCGCACCTTCGTACTCATCACCATCACCATCAACGCGTTCGCCCTGTTCACACAGGTCGCCGTGATGACGCAAGGCGGGCCACTCGACGCCACCAGCACGGTCGTCTACCAGGCCGTGCGGACCGGATTCAGCCAGCAGCAGACCGGATACGCGTCCGCGATCTCCCTCGTCTTCTTCGTTCTGGTGCTGGCCGTCTCCCTCGTCCAGCGCTTCCTCACCCGGGAGAAGGACTGACATGACCTCCGTATCCCCCGCTCCCGCACGTCCGGGCCGCCGTCGGAGGCCGTCGCCGCGCCGGATCGGACTGCAGGTGGCGCGCATCGTGCTCGCGCTGTTCTTCGCGTTCCCGATCGTCTTCATGCTGGTGTCGTCGTTCAAGCCCGACGAACAGATCTTCGGCGACCTGGACGGCATCAAGGCGTTCCTGCCGGTCGGCGCTCTGTCCCTGGACAACTACATCGGGGTCTTCGACCGGGTGCCCGCCACCCGTTTCCTGCTCAACTCCATCGGGATCTCTGTCATCACCGTGGCGCTGAGTATCTTCATCAACAGCCTCGCGGCGTTCGCCCTGTCCCGGATGCGTTGGCGCGGCAAGAAGATCGTCCTCATGGCCGTGATCGCCACGCTGATCGTGCCGTTCGAGACCTTCGCCCTGCCGATGGTCTGGTGGGTCAACAAACTGCCCTGGCTGCAACTGGAGGGCGGTCGGCTCGTCGTGACCGAAGGCTGGCTGGACACCTACCAGGTGCAGATCCTGCCGTTCGTCGGCAACGCCCTCTTCATCTTCCTGTTCCACCAGTACTTCCAGAGCATTCCCAAGGAACTCGACGAAGCGGCGGTCATCGACGGGGCGAGCTGGTTCGGCATCTACCGGCGCATCGTCATGCCGCTGTCCGGCCCGGCGATCGCCACGGTGGCCATCCTGGCCTTCCTGCCGATGTGGAACCAATACCTGTGGCCGCTGATGGTCGTCCAGAGCGAGGAGCTGCGGCCGGTCATGGTCGGCATCGACTACTTCTTCCAGCTCAACCCCTCCTGGGGCGAGATCATGGCCTACTCGTCGATGATCACCGTGCCGGTGCTCGCGCTGTTCGTGGCCTTCCAGCGGGCCTTCGTCAGCAGCATCGCCTCCAGCGGCGTCAAGGGCTGACCCCCCGGCCGGGCCCGCGCCCGCCCCCCACTTCTCCTGCTACCCCCTATGCCTCGCACATCCTTTGAAAGGTCCCGTGTGTCCACGCCGCCCGCCGACCCCCACCTGCCCGACGTGCACCTGCGCCCGCCGCGCAACTGGATCAACGACCCCAACGGGCTGGTCTTCCACGACGGCCACTACCACGTGTTCTTCCAGTACAACCCGCACGCCCCGCGCCACGCGAACGTCCACTGGGGCCACTTCCGCAGCCCCGACCTGATCACCTGGGAACAGCTCCCGGTCGCCCTCGCCCCCACCCCCGGCGGCGACGACGCTGACGGCTGCTATTCCGGCAACGCCATCTCCGTCGACGGCCGACTGCTGGCCTTCTACTCCGCCCACCGCACCGACCGCTGGTGGCAGCCGGTCACCACCGCCGAGTCGCACGACGGTGGTCACACCTGGGCCAAGCGGCCGGAGTTGCTCATCCCGGAGCCGCCCGCCGACACCACCATGTACCGGGACCCCTATGTCTGGCGGCAGGGCGGCCGCTGGCGGATGCTGGTCGGCTCGGCCCTCGCCGACGGCCGCGGTGCCGCACTGCTCTACGAGTCCGACGACCTGGAGAACTGGGCCTACGACGGCCACTTCCACACCAGCAGCCCCGCCGACATCACCGACCAGGTCGGCTGGGAATGCCCCCAGTACGCGACCTTCGGCGACCGCGGCGTCCTGATCGTCAGCGACTGGACCCATCAGGACGGACCCCGCCACGTGACGGTCCACACCGGCCACGAGGAACACGGCCGTTTCACCGCCACCGCACCCCCCGTACGACTGGATCACGGCCCCGACTTCTACGCCCCCGCCCTGCTCAAGGCCCCCGAGGAAGACCGGTGGCTGCTGTGGGGCTGGTCGTGGGAGGCCCGCGACGCGGAGTGGTCGAACGAGGCCGGCTGGGCAGGCGTCCTCACCCTCCCGCGCGAGCTGACGTTGGCTGACGACGGCACGGTCGCCCAGCGCCCCGCCCGCGAACTGCTCGCCCTGCGCGGGGGACGCGTCCTGCACCGCACAGGACATGTCACTCGATCCCGGCCGGTCGAACTGGGGGAGGTCAGCCGCACCTTCGACCTCACCGCGGTCCTGACCCCCGACCCCTCCGGCACGAGCGGGCTGCGCCTGGTCACCTCGGCCGACGGCACCGAACACCTCGACATCACCCTCGACCCCACATCCGGCCGACTCACCGTGGACCGCAGCCACGTATCACTGGATCCACGAGCACGAGCGGGCACGTATGCCATGCCTTACTCGACCCCCGACGCACCCGTCGAACTCCGCGTCATCGTCGATCGCTCGATCGCAGAGATCTATCTCGCCTCCGGCCAGGTACTCACCATCAGGTTCTACCCGACCGGCGACGAACCATGGCGACTGCAAACCCACACCACAGGCACCGGCCACACCGACTTCACCGTCGAAGCATGGAACCTGCACCCGAGCGGGACCCATCAAGAACCACTCCTGGCGCGCCAAGGGCAGGACATCTGACGCTCGCGCGCGCCCCGAGCGCGGCTGCTGCGTGGGGGGGAATAAGTCTGCTGCACCACAACGCCCAGCGGGAGCCCCTGTTCTCCGGACTTGGGCATGTCTCGTGAGACATTAAGCAGACCGAGGTCGGACGGGGCGTCAGCGTTGGCTTTGGGCTGGTGTTGGGCAGGGTGAGCGCGAACATGGGGACCCGCGTCGAGATGTGAAGCTACGACTTTCCGATGCACCTGCTTGCGTCCCTGGACCACAGTGCCAGCACCATCTCGGCCCTCCGCAATCCGCACACGGCTGTCGTCCCGCCCTCGGCACAGGCCCTGCAGGCCCAGCGGAAAGCCCCTGCGGACGGCGTGGTGATGGTGGACGGCACTCCGGTGTGCCGTCATTGCTCTGCTCCGGACCGCTCGGCGGCTCAGGCAGACGCCGGCTTCCGGATGCGCGGGTGGTTCTCCAGGGCCCACCGCACGGTCTTCGGCGGGCGCCCGAGCAGGGTTTCCAGCTGGTCGGTGACGCCGCGGTACCCTCCGCCGCCCATCAGCCGGGTCAGGGTCTTCAGGTGCTCCGCGATGTGCGGATACGCGGCCATGGCGCTGTCCACGTAGGTCTCGTTCCAGGCTTCGACCTCTTCGGGAACGTAAGTGACCTTGCGTCCCAGCGCGGCCCCGTAGTCCTCCGCGAACCCGTGCATGTCCTTCAGTTCCGGGCCGGTGAGGTCGTAGGACTTCGAGATGTGCGGAGCCGGGTCGGCCAGGATCTTCACGCACAGCTCCGCCACGTCGTAACCCGCGAGGGGCGCGAGCCGGTGGTGGCCGAAGGGCAGGCGCAGATCACCGTTGCTCAGCGGGCCCAGTGCCAGCCAGGTCAGGAGGGGGTTCTCGACGAACATGGCCGCCCGCACGTTGACGGTCGGGAGGCCGGACCAGTCCAGCACCTGCTCGGCGATCCAGTGGGCCCGTTGCTGTGGCGACCACTGCGTGATGAGTCCGCCGAGCCATGAGCGCCGTTCTTCCTCGGGCGCTGTCATCTTCTCGAACGTCATGAAGGACTGTTCGTACTCGGAGATGTTGACGAGGACCTCGATGTCGCCCTGGGCCCGCGCCGCCGCGGCCATCAGGCTGACGGCGTCGGTGTAGTACGGCGACAGGCTCATGCTGAAGTAGATGCGGCGGCAGCCCTTCAGCGCGGCGGTCACGTCGGCGATGTCGAGCAGGTCACCGACGAAGACCTCGGCCCCTGCCTGGCGGAGCGAGTGGGCGCGTTCGTCGTCCTGGCGCACGAACGCGCGCACCGGGTGCCCTTGTTCAAGCAGCATGTCGGCCATCGTTCGGCTCACACCACCGATTTCGCCGGCGGCACCGGTGATCAGGATGGGGTTGCGCTCTGGCATCAGTGTGTCCTCTGTCCGGTTGGGGCGAGTCAGGTGTTCAGAAAGCCCGGGAGGTAAGGGTCCCGGCCCCGCCGGAGCCGGTCGACGAAGGCGAAGTCGTTGCGCTCGACGGCTGCCTCCGTGTGAGCCTTTGCGTCAGCCGGCCAGCCGGTTGTACTTGCGGATCTGGGTGTAGAAGATCCGGGAGGGCACGATGCGGCGCAACGTGCTGATGCGGCCGGCCAGCGGGCCGGCGGTGTACCGCAGCTTCGGATTCCGATCCGTCGCTGCCGCCACGATCGCCTTGGCGACGGTGGCGGGGGCGTCGCCGTCCCTGACCGCCGTCGCGATCACCTGGTCGGCGATGCGGCGCTGCTTCTCGTAGACCTGCAGGGGCGTATCGGGCTGCGTGCTGTTCGCCTCGAACCCGGTGTTGGTCCCGCCGGGTTCGAGGAGGAGGACCCGCACGCCGTGTTCCCGAACCTCGTGGTCCAAGGACTCGGAGTACCCCTCGACCGCATGCTTGGACGCGGCATAGGCAGCCAGGTATGGCGCCGGGATGAGACCGAAGATCGACGAGAGGTTGATGATGCGTCCGCTTTCCCGGGCTCGCATGTGCGGCAGGACCTCCTTCACCGTGCGCATGACGCCGAAGACGTTGATGTCGAAGACGCCCTGGGCCTGTGCGACGGAGTTTTCCTCCGCCGCCCCCGTCAAGCCGATACCGGCGTTGTTGACCAGGACGTCAATCCGTCCGAACCGGTCGACCACCTGCTGGACCGCGGCGGTGACCGATTCGTCCCTGGCCACGTCGAGGTCAAGGAACGTCACGCCGTCGAGTGGTGTGACGCGCGAGGTGTCGCGGCTTGTGCCGACCACGTTGAAACCCGCTTCGACCAGTGCGAACGCGGTTGCCCTTCCGATGCCGGATGACGCACCCGTCACGAGTGCCACTGGCCGAGTTTGCGTCATCACAGGCTCCCGAAGTCATTGCGAAACCGATCGGTTTCCCTCTCGTCGTGAACCGATCGGTTTTCGTGTGCAAGCTCAGGCAGGGAAACTGATCCGGGTGCGGCGTCACCGGCTGCCTTCAGGTCGATCCGTCACCGGAAGGTCGGTGCGTTCGGCCGCCGTCGGGGCGGGTGCGTCCGCGCGAGGCGCTGCGCCGTACGGTGCGGGAGCTTCGCGGCGCCTGCGGGATCTCGGGGACGGCCGGGCGGAGCCCTGTCATGAGGCGCAGCAACCCGGCTCCATGTCATGGCTGTCGGCATCCCGTGGTGTTGGGCAATGGGCATGTAGGCCCGCGCTTTTCAGGCGGCTTGCCGCCTGAAGGGAACCTGACTGCTCCTTGACCGCGGCGAAGCCATGCGACATCACCACGGTGGGGGCGGGGCCGCTGACGTTCGGCGGGTGGAACACCCATCCGCGCAACTGGACGTCGCCGACGGGGAAGGTGATGTCTTCTCGTGGCATCCGATTACTCCTTGCAGGGTCGGGACGGGGTCAGCGGCGGGCGAGTCGGCCGAGGCGGCGGTGCGCCGAGTCCGCGGAGGCGGGGCGGCCGTGGCCGAACAGCAGGCGGTCGGGCCCCTGCGCCAGCACGGTGTGCAGGCTGGTGTCGAGCTGGGCGGTGTCCTGGGCGAAGAACGGCGCGTTCGGGCGGTTGCTGCGCAGCATTCCGCCGGCCAGCAGGTCGCCGACCAGGGCGTCGCGGCCGGGCCGGTGGAGCAGGCTGACGGAGCCCGGGGTGTGGCCGGGGGTGTGCAGCACGGTCAGCGGCGCGCCGTGCTCGTCCAGGGTGGTGCCGTGCTCCAGGACGATGTCCGGGGCGAACGCCGGGAAGGTCGGGCGCATGGTCCGGCGCAGCAGGTGCCCGAACGGGCGCAGCACGTCGTAGAAGTCGCTGCGGCCGTTGGCGGCCCAGTCCACCTCGTTGGCGTGCACGGCCACCGGCACGCCCAGCCGCTGGCGCAGCTCCGCGGCGCCGCCGGCGTGGTCGGGGTGGCAGTGGGTGAGGACGATCACGGATATCTCGCCGGGCTCGACCCCGGCGTGTGCCAGGCGGCGCAGCAGCCGCCCCTCGTGTCCGGCCGGTCCGGTGTCCACCAGCACGGTCCGCTCGCCGCGGACGGCGTATGCGGTGGACTGGAGCAGGTCGACGGTGACCAGGTTCTCCGGGCCCGATGTCTGTCGGCGCCCCCTCATGACCGGCCTGCCCGGGGGGCGGCGGCGCGCGTGGCACCGTGTGCGGCTGAGGGTGAGGTGAGGTGCATGGCGAGGTACTCCTGGATGCGGGCGGAATGAGGCGGTCCGGCGTAGCCGATGTGCCGGTCGGGCCGGATCAGGTAGGCGGTGGGACCGCGTCCGTACAGCGCCGCGGCGTTGCGGCCGCGGTCGAGCAGCACCGGCAGCTCCGACTGGACGGCCGTGTTCGCGGTGTCCCAGGCCGTGGTCAGCAGCCGCTCGGCGAGCATGCCGGGCCAGCGGCGTTCGAGCACGGCGGCCAGGTCGTGGACCGGCGGCAGCAGCCCGCGGCCGGTGCGGTGATCCCCGGTGAGCAGCAGGGTGTGCCGGTCGTTCGGCAGCATGTCGTGCAGGCGGACGGGGCGGTTGCCGACGCCGTCGAACAGCACCGGGTCGGGCAGCCGGTCCCCGGCACGGAGGTGGCGTGTGCGGCCGCGGACCGCGGGGGACGTCCGGTAGCTGTGGGTGAGCTGCGACAGGCGGCGCGCCATGGTGCGGCGGACGGGCGGGGTGGCCTGGAGCACCTTCATGACCGTGTCGCGCACGTGTCGTCGGGGGTCCCGGCGCAGGAGCATGGCCTGGGCGCCGAGGTGGGTGAAGGCGACGACCCGCTCGGCCACGTGGTGCCGTTCGGCCTGGTAGCTGCCGAGCAGGCTTTCCGGGGCGGTTCCGTTGATCACCGCGGCCAGTTTCCAGCCGAGGTTGACCGCGTCGCCGACGCCGAGGTTCAGGCCCTGGCCCCCGAAGGGGGTGTGGACGTGGCCGGCGTCGCCGGCCAGGAACACGCGGCCCTGGCGGTAGCCGACGGCCTGCCGGTGGGCGAGGCTGAAGGTCCAGAACTCGTCGACCGAGTGGATAGCGCCCTCGATCCCGGTACGCGCCATGGCCTGCTGGGCGTCGGCGAGATCGGGCTCGATCGGATTGCCGTCGCTGTCGTGGCGCTGCGTGTAGGCCAGACGGTAGCGTCGCTCGCCGGGCAGCGGGAACACGCCGTAGATGCCTTCCTTGTCGCTACTGAAGGTCATCTCGTTGCGGGGCAGCGGCCAGTCGACGACCGCGTCGCACAGCACCCAGTCGTCGGCGTAGGCCGCGCCGACGAAGTCCTTTCCGATCAGTGACCGCACGGTGCTCTTGGCACCGTCGCAGCCGATCAGCCAGTCCGCCGAGATGGTCTCGGTCGCGCCGTCGGCCGTGCTGACCGTGGCAAGCACGCCGTCGGCGGTCTCTTCGATTCCGGTGCAGGCGGTGTGGCGCTCGACCTGCACGCCCGTGTCGGCGAGCCGGTCGATGAGGATGTGCTCGGTGCGGGCCTGCGGGAGGTCCACCATGTGCGGGTAGGCGGTGTCGGCCAGCGTACGGAAGTCCACGGCGATCCGGTCCCGGTAGCCGGTGCGCAGCACGAGGACATCGACCCGCTGCCCTTCGGCCGTGATCCGGTCGGCCACGCCGAGGTCGCGGAAGTGTTCCAGGGTGCGGGCGTGCAGGGCCGCGGACTTGGTGAGCTCCAGTACCCCGGCGTGCTTGTCGATGATGCGGCACGCGATCCCGTGGCGTCGGAGCTGGACGGCCAGGACGAGTCCGGTCGGTCCCGCCCCGACGATCAGCACCTGAGTGCGCGGCATGGCAGCTGCCTCCTTCTGTTCTTCGTCGAGCTAAAAAAATCGAGTGCTCGCTCTTTTTTATCCATGAGAAGTGCCCCAGGCGTCAAGAGCGAGCACTCGTTTTATATAGGCTGGGGGGCATGCCCAGGGTCAGCCCCGAATACCTCGCCGCCCGCCGCCGGCACATACTGGCCGCGGCGGCCACGCGCTTCGTCCGTGACGGCTTCCACCAGACGTCGATCCAGGACGTCATCGACGAAGCCGAGCTGTCACCCGGTGCGGTGTACCGGTACTTCCGCAGCAAGGACGACATCATCGTCGCCATCTCGCTGGAGGCGGTCGGCGTGGTGCAGGCGGTCGTCCGGGACGCGTTGCGCACCCACCGGCCGCTCGCCGAACTCGTGGCCGAGCTGCCGCTGGCGATCGCGGAGCTCGACCACGCCGACGACCGTATGCGGCTGGCCGTGCAGGCGTGGGGCGAGGCGCTGCGCAACCCCGCTCTGGCCGAGGCCATTCAGGACGGGGTTGCCGGGGTGCGGTCGGCCCTGCGAGAGCGCATTCTCATGGGGCAGCAGGGCGGCGACGTCGCCGCCCGGGTCGACCCCGACGCGGCGGCTCACGCCCTGCTCTCCCTGATCCAGGGCTTCATCCTGCAGCGAGCCTGGAACCCGGACCTGTCCGCCGAGGTCTACGGCAGCGGGGCAGGCGACGTCGTCGCCGGGCTGCTCGCGACCTGATCCGCCAGGAAGTCGGTGACCAGACCGTAGGGGACCTCCATCTGCTCCACCTGCGGATCGTGCCCGCAGTCGGGCGCGATCTCGACCGGCTGCCCGGGATACGGCGGCGGAACTCCTCGGCGCACACCGGCGGGATGAGGGTGTCCTCCGCGCCCCAGACGATCAGCGTGGGCGCAGTGATGCGGTGCAGCCCGGTCGGGGAGGGGGCGGCACAGCTTGGCGGTGGCTCTGCCCGGCCGGCCTGACGACGTGCTGTGCTCAACTTGAACTCGTGGTGTCCGGCGTCTGGTGACGTCTTCTGATCGTCGCAGTACGACGTCCTCACGCGCTGTACGCAAGGGGCTGTTTTCGAACCTTGGTTGGGACAACATCACTGTCGCGGCAGCCGAGAGGTCTGGTCAGCGTTGCTCTTCCCTGGCCGTGACACGGGACTTGCATGACCAATGACTGAAGTCTTTCGTGCGTTCCCATACAGTGCGCCCACGCTGGATGCTCCATTCGGAGTTCAAGGCGGTCACCGGGTCGGCACGGAGCTCCAGCAGTTCCAAGTCGGAGAACTGGAACAGGCCCAGGGGCATTGCAGGAACGTGAGTCGTCCGGTTTGCGGCTCTCGTGTGTGACGTGGCGTCATGACCGGTTCATGGGAGGATGGTTCGGGCAGCAGAACAGGCACGGTGCCGGTGATCATGTGGTTGTCGAGACCCATGAGAACCGAGCGAGACCGTGCCTGCGCGAATGTCATCGCCCATCCCTTCAGGGCCGAAGCAACTGCCCCTCCAGAACACCCTCATCACCCCGGAGCAGGCAGCTGAGCTGCGTCTCTTCCTTGGTCGGGTGCCCGATCCCCGTGGCAGGAAGGGCGGCGGTATCCCGCGGCCGCGCTGTTGTGCGCGGCCGTCGCGGCGGTACTGACCGGTGCCCGCTCGCTCATCGCGATCAGCGAATCGATCACCGACGCCCCGCAGCACGTCCTGGGCGTCCTCGGCTTCTCGGCCGACCCGCTCACCGGGATCAGGCCGACGCCGCACGCAGCCACCGTCCGCCGCCTGCTCCAACGCGTCGACGGCGATTGCGTTGGACGCGGCAGTCAGCGCATATCTGCAAGCCCGAACGCCGCACCCGGAACAGGAGCCCGGGCTGTCAACGCTGCGGGCGATCGCGGTCGACGGCAAGACAGTGCGCGGCTCGCGAACCCGCACTGCCGCGGCAATCCAGCTGCTGGCCGCGACGGACGACCACGGCGTGGTCCCGGCCCAACGGCAGATCACCTCCAAGAGCAACGAAATCCCCTCCTTCCAGCCTCTGCTGGACACCATCGACCTGGCGAACACGGTGCTGACCACCGACGCCCTGCACACCCGGCACGGCCACGGCGCCTACCTCACCGGACGCGGCGCCCACCACATCGCCATCGTCAAGAAGAACCACCCCGGCCTGTATGCACAGCTCAGAAAACTGCCGTGGAAAGACATCCCGCCAGACCACCGCACCCGCGACCGGGCCCACCACCGCGACGAGATCCGCCGGCTCAAGGTCGCCGCGTTCCGCCACCTCGACCATCCCGGCGCCCGCCAGGCCATCCAGTCCGTCCGCCGACGCCGCGACCGCGGCACTGGAAAGCTGACCATCGAACGCATCCACCTGATCACCAGCCTGGATGTCTTCGACGCCACCCCGGCCGAACTCGCCACCTGGATCAGAGGCCACTGGGGCATCGAAAACCTCCTGCACCACGTGCGAGACCGCACCTTCCGCGAGGATGACTCCGAAGTCCGCACCGGCAACCTGCCCCGCACCATGGCCAGCCTGCGCAACCCCGCCATCAGCCTCTTCCGCCAGAACTGCGCGGGGTTGAGGCCCCCGGACCTGGGCAAGGACACCGGCCGCGCGCCGGACGCCCGGTCCGCGGGCCTCCTCACCACCGAGGAGGCCCGCGGACCCGTAGCCGCCGGAGGGCTGCCCCGGCATCTTCCTGAGGGATGCCGGGGCAGCCCGCACGCTGTCCGCATGGCTGGGGTCCAGCCGTCAGCGGCCTGAAACGTCCGTGGCCACGGCGGTACTCCCCTCGGTGGGGCCGCTCTGCCGACGGTGGTCCGCATCCCACGTTCCGAGGTCGATGACCTGCTCGTCGGGGAACAGGGCGCACGTGTGTCGTTCCGCGACGAACACGCTGAGCGGTCTGGTGCCGAGAACGGACGCCGCCACGGACGCGCCCACGATGCGGGTGACGTCGCACACGGCGCCGATGCGGAAGAGCGACTGCGAATCGGCGGTGACCTCGTCACCTCCGGCCCGCAGCACGATGCGCTGCTGCGGGGCGACGGCCCGGGTCGTTACCGCCACAGCGATGTTCTCCAGGCCGTCGGAGCCCACCGCCGCCAGGGCCCGGGCCCGCTGGACGCACAGGCGGTTCAGGAGGAACCGGTCTCCGCCGCGGCCGAGGACGACGGGGATGCCGAGGGAACGCGCCAGGGGGACGCAGCCGGCCTGGGGGTTGCGTTCCACGGCGACGACCCTGACGCCGAGATCGCGCAGTTGGGCGGAGAGGCGCAGTCCCACTTGTCCCAGGCCGACGACGATGACGTGGCCATGCCTTGGGATGGAACGGGCTCCCAGAATGCTGGTCATGCGCCGCCCGGTGAGTTGGTCGACGAGGCCGGCGGTGAACAGGGCCGCGAGGGCCAGCACTGCCAGCATGGAGAGGGCGGAGAGGACCTTGTACCAGGCCGGGCCGTGTTCTGCCGCGGGTGAGGATCCGATCGTGGTGAGGGTACGTGCCGAGTTCCACAGGGCGTCGTACCAGTGCTCGTGGAGGACCAGGACACCGAGCAGTACGTCCAGGGCAAGGGCCAGCAGGAGCCCGGTGAAGCTGGCGACGAGAGCCTTGGCGGAGGTGCCGAGGGAGCGGAACCAGGTGGTGATGCCGGTGCGCGGCCGGGGCCTGGATGTGGTGGCGAGGGCCCGCCGGGACAGGTGTTCGACGGTTGTGGGGTGGTCCTGTCGCAGTACGCCGATGATGCCGGAGCCGGTGGACTGGAGTATGGCGTACCGCGGGTTGAGGGAGCTGGCCAGGAGACTGGGCACGATCGTGTCGGTGATGCTGAGCACGCTGCAGTTCGGGACGGTACGGGAGACCTCGTCGGCGACGGTGCGGTCGAAGAGGGTGACCACCAGGCGGATGCCGGGCTTGAGGTGCTCGGTGAGCAGGGTGTAGCGCAGTGCGACGATGTCGTCGCGGGACACCACGGCGATGCCGTCGACAGGTTGCTGGAGCCGGCGGTGCAGGGTGTCGTCGTCCGGGCGGTTCAGACGGTGAACTGTGCTGCCCCAGCGGCTGATGCACTCTGCGGCTTCCCGGCCCAGGGCTTCGTCGTCCTCGACGATCACTATGTGCTGCCCCGTCGTGGGGCAGTGGAGTGGTGCCTCGCCGCTGGATGTCCGGGCGCTCAATCTTCGGCCTTTCAGGAGACGAACGGTGTGCCGGCCGTACGCGGGGCACGGACGATCTCGTCGACCGCCGGGCCGGCGGGAAGCCATGCCGGAGAACCCGGCGGCGATGTCCATGTCCGGTCGGCACAGGGGGGCGGGAGCGCAGGGGATCGCCCGGCGCGCAGAAGCGCATGTGCTCACAACGTATGAGCGAGACTTCCGCTGCACCATGGACAGATGCCACACGACCGGGGCTGCTGATTGGGACAGATGCTCAATCGCCGACGGGTACGGGGTCCGCTCGACGCCGGCACCCAAGGTGACGAAGAGGGCCCTTCTGCTGACGGCGCACGCGCTGACGGTGCCGGCGCGCCCGAGTCCGCGAGCTCGGATTGCCGGTCCTCCTGGAAGCCGCAGGTGTGAGTGGGGAGCCTGGGGCTGCATGGGTGCCCTTGCCCGGTCCGGATCCGGGCGAGGAGGCTCGCGTTCCTCCTGCGTGGGTGAGGCGTGCGCACAGAGGAAGCTGACGTTCTGGGCGAGGGCGAGGCGGCTGGAGTAGTTGATGGTGTTGGTGGCGGGGTGCATATAGGCGCGCCAGGCGTCGGAGCCGGACTCGCGGCCGCCGCCGGTCTCCTTCTCACCGCCGAAGGCGCCGCCGATCTCCGCTCCGGAGGTGCCGATGTTGACGTTGGCGATGCCACAGTCGGAGCCCTCGGAGGAGAGGAAGAGCTCGGCCTCCTGCTGGTCGCGGGTGAAGATGCTGGAGGACAGGCCCTGGGTGATCCGCACCCGACGCTGCACCGGCCCGGACAACCGGCGCAACTACAGCGGGAGCAAGTCCCACGGCCTGCTGTTCCTCGGCATCACCGACACCCGCAGCCGGACGCGCCCCGGTCGAGCACGGCTTCGCGCACCTGAAGGTGCCTGGCGCATCCTGACCAGGCTCCGCCTTCACGCCGGGCACTCCACCACCGTTCTGCGGGCCCTCCTCGTCCTCACGAACCTCGAGATCGCCCGCTGACAGATGATCTACACCGGGCAGCCGACCACGGCCAAGAGTCATCACAGGCAGCCCCGCGATCAGCAACCTCAGGGTGAAACGGGCTCAGTGCGGCGAGTTCGCCCTTCTGCGCGGCAGCGCGGAAGCGTTCAGCAGCCTCCATGGCCCTCCCCATACTCAAGGATATGACTAGTCATATCCTTGAGTATGGTGCAGTGGCGGACGAGGAAGGGGCTGCTTCGATGGCCTTGCGGCATGCGGTGCTGGCGGCGCTGCTGGACGGCGAGTACAGCGGATACCAGCTGGCGAAGGCGTTCGACGTCGGCGTCGCGAACTTCTGGCACGCCCTGCCGCAACAGCTGTACGCCGAGCTGACCAAGCTGGAGAAGGAAGGGCTGGTCGCGGGTCGGCAGGTGGTCCAGGAGACCCGGCCCAACAAACGTCTGTTCCGGGTCACGGACGCCGGTCGCGCCGAGCTGGAGAAGTTCGCCGCAGCCGTATCGAAGCCCTCGTTCATCCGCGACGATCTGCTCGTCAAGGTTCAGGTCGCCGACCGCATCGGCACGGCGCCGGTGATCGAACAGCTCGAAGAGCGAGCGTCTGCGGCCGAGGCCAAGATCGAGCTTCTCGGCAAGCTGCTGCGGCAACTGCGCGGCGATGCGGACGAGGAGGAGTTCCTCCGCCGGGGCGAGCGGATCGGGCCGTACCTGACCTGCCTGCGCGGCCTGGCCTTTGAGCAGGAGCACCGGGACTGGTGCCTGCGGATCGCAGCCGTCCTCAAGGAAAGGCAGTCGACTCATGCCGAACGGTGAATATTTGCGCTACGTCGCCCTGGGCGACAGTCAGACCGAAGGGCTCGGCGACGGGGACGACGCCGTCGGCCTACGGGGCTTTGCCGACCGGCTCGCCGAGCACCTCGCGGCCGTCAACCCGGGGCTTCGGTACGCCAACCTTGCCGTACGAGGCCGTGTCGCCGGCCAGGTCCGCACTGAACAGCTGGGGCCCGCCCTGGCCCTGCGGCCCGACCTGGCCACCGTCGTCACCGGGGTCAACGACCTGCTCCGGCCCCGGTTCGACGCCGCAGAGGTGGCCGGGCACCTGGAAGAGATGTTCGCCGCGCTCACGGCAGCCGGAGCCCACGTGGTGACGTTGACCTTTCCCGACGTAGGGAAGATCGTGCCCCTTGCCCGGCCGATCAGGTCCCGCGTGTTCGACCTCAATACCCGCATCCGCGCTGCGGCCGCCCGTCACAGGGTCGTGGTCGCCGAAACCGGCCGACAGGCCGTCGCCACCGATCCACGGCTGTGGAGTGCGGACCGACTCCACGCCAGCCCCCTCGGCCACGAACGGATCGCCGCAGCCGTCGCCCAAGCCATCCACCTGCCCGGAAGCGACGACGCCTGGACGCTCCCCCTGCCGCCGCAGAGGGTTCCCACGGGCTGGCAAGCCGCAGGAGCCGAACTGCGCTGGGCGGCCGCATTCCTCGGCCCCTGGCTCGGACGCCGTGCGCGCGGTCAGTCCTCCGGCGACGGCCGCACCGCGAAACGCCCCCAGCTCCTGCCCCTGAGTGCCACGCCCGACTCCGCGGCGGACACCGGTCAACGGGAATCTTCGTAGGGACAGCATCGGCCCCGGGCGGTTTCCTCTCGAACGGCCCGGCGCTGTGCAGTACGCCGGAGTGGGCACGTTCACACGTACCCGGCTGGGCATTTCCGCCGCGAGTACGCGGACAGCTGGTCCCGCTCGACATGGTGCGGAGAAGGGAAACGCCACCAGCGGTGCAGATCGAAGGCATGGCTGAGGACGCTGCCCGCATCGTGGCCGCGTACCAGGAAGTCCCGCAGGAAGCGCCGGATCGGCTCCACCGGGCAGCCTTGGGGATCCAGGACCACGTACGACCACAAACGGGTTCACATCGTCGGCAGGCACGACGCGCGCTCCCAGCGAGCAGGACGAATCGATCGGAGATCCTTGTGGATCTCACCGGATGAAGACATGCGGCCCCTCCCTCCGACAGCTGCATGTCTCGTTCCGGAACAACCAGCAACTCGGCTCCCGACACACTGAGTTGCTCTCCCGTGGTCCGGTCAACATGGTCGAGACCCATGAGGAACCGAGCGGGACCGTGCCTGCCCGAGCATCATCCCCCATACCAGCGGCCCTGGAGCAACTGGCGTCCCAGGCCGCGCGGATGCCTCTGAGGACGCTGCCGGCCTCTGCCGATTCCTGTGTGTCGTGACAGAACCGTGTGACGGGCGGGGCGGCGGTACCCGGCGGTCGCCCTCATGCCGCGGCAGCTGATCCGGTGCTGGCAGGTGCCTGCTTGCTCATCGCGATCGGTGAGTGTCGACGGCGCCCCGCACCACGTCCTGGGCGCATGCGGCTTCACCGCGGACCCGCTCACCGGACAGCGGACCGCACCGCATGCCGCCACCGTCCCCCATCTGCTGCAATGTGTCGACGGTGACGCGCTGGATGCGGCGATCAGCGCGTACCTGCAGGCCGGGATGCCACCGCTCCCACAGGAGCCGCGGGCCGGGCGGCCGGTACTGCGGGCGGTCGCAGTGGACGGCAAGACGGTACGCGGCTTGCGTACCGCCACCGCTACCACCGCGGCCGTCCAACTGCTGTCCGCGATGAGCCACAGCGGCGTGGTCATCGCCCAGCGGCAGATCTCTTCCAAGGCAACGAAATCCCCGCCTTCCAGCCCCTGCTGGACGCCAGGCCTGACCAACACCGTGATCACGACCGACGCCCTGCACACCCAGCACCGCCACGGCACTCATTACCGGCTCTTCGTAGATGAGCCTGGGTGAGCCGCTCTTCGGGAAGCCGAACCGTCGCAGACGGGTCGCCTTCACTGTGCACTTCAGCGGGCGGGTCTCTTGAGACACCACGCCTTCAGCGCGACTGTCGTCGCCGCTGAGTTTCCCCGTCGGCAACGCGTCGTGCGGCTGGTCTCGACCCGTCTGCTCACTGTGAGGCGACCGCTCCGGCCACGAGGTCGCGCCAAGTGCCGCGGGAAATTCCGAGCGCGGCCCGTCAGCGGCACCGGCGGGCGTTGAGCCGGGCGGCCTGGCGGGTCAGGTGGTCGCGCTCGGCGAGGTTGGGTGCCTTGTGGGCCGCCTCGGCGTACAGCCGTGCCGCCGTCTCCAGGTCGCCGTCGCGCTCGTGGAGGTACGCCGCCACCGCGGCGTGGCGGGGCAGTGAGTCGTCCAGCTCCGCGAGCGCCGCCAGGCCGGCGCGCGGTCCGTCGGCCTCGCCGACGGCCACCGCGCGGTTGAGCCGGACGACCGGGCTGTCAGGCGCGCGAGCTCGTCGTACCACTCGACGATCTGCACCCAGTCGGTCTCCTCGGCGGTGGGCGCGTCGGCGTGGAGTGCCGCGATGGCGGCCTGGGCCTGGAACTCGCCCAGCCGGTCGCGGGCGAGGGCCGCCTGCAGGATCTCGACGCCCTCGGCGATCGACCCCGTGTCCCACCGGCCGCGGTCCTGCTCGGCGAGCGGAACCAGGCTGCCGTCGGGCGCGGTCCGGGCGGCGCGCCGGGCGTGGTGGAGCAGCATGAGGGCGAGCAGCCCCGCCACCTCGGGGTGGTCGATCACGGCCGCGAGCTGCCGGGTGAGCCGGATGGCCTCGGAGGCGAGGTCGACGTCACCGGAGTAGCCCTCGTTGAAGACCAGGTAGAGGACGCGCAGCACGGTGGCGACGTCGCCGGGCCGGTCGAACCGCACGCCGGAGACGGTGCGCTTGGCCCGGCTGATGCGCTGCGCCATGGTCGCCTCGGGCACCAGGTAGGCCTGCGCGATCTGGCGGGTGGTCAGCCCGCCGACCGCGCGCAGCGTGAGGGCGACCGCGGACGACGGCGTCAGCGACGGGTGGGCGCACAGGAAGTACAGCTGGAGCGTGTCGTCCACCCCGGGCGCGGGCCCGGGCGCCGGCTCCTCGTCGACGAGGTCCTCACGCCGGCGGCGGGCGGCGTCCGCGCGGGTCGCGTCGAGGAACTTGCGCCAGGCCACGGTGACCAGCCAGCCCTTCGCATCCCGCGGCGGGTCGGCCGGCCAGACGCGGACCGCCTCGACCAGCGCGTCCTGCACGGCGTCCTCGGCCGCCGCGAAGTCGGCTCCGCGGCGGACGAGGATGGCGAGCACGCTCGGGGTGAGGCTCCGGAGGAAGACCTCGTTCACGTCAGTGGTCACTCCGTGATCGTGGGCGGGGCGGCCAGGAACGGGCGCACCTCGAGCCACTCGTGGGTCGGCTTCCCGCCGGCCCCAGGGGCGGCCGACAGTTCCTCGGCCAGCTCGATGGCGCGCTCGTAGCTGTCGACGTCGATCACCATCCAGCCGGCGATGAGGTCCTTGGTCTCGGCGAACGGGCCGTCGGTGACCGGCGGGCGACCCTCGCCGTCGTACCGGACGAACGTCCCCTCGGGGGCGAGCGCCTGACCGTCGACGAACTCACCGGTCTGCTCGAGCCGGGCCGCGAAGTCGCGCATGTACTGCACGTGGGCCGAGATCTCCTGGGGCGTCCACTGGTCCATGGGCACGTCGTTGACCGGAGCCGGGGCGCCGCGGTAGTGCTTGAGCAGCAAGTACTTGGCCATCGTGGTTCTCCTCGGTGCTGGTGCGACCCATTGTGGTCGCGTTCATTGCGGGGACGGAGCCAGCCACGGGTTCTCGACATCGCCGCCCGAACTTTTTTGGCTCTCGTCGATGAGCCTGGGTGGGCCCTCTCGCGGTGCCCGGGGCCACGGCGTGGCGCGAGGGCGAGACGGAGCGAGGCCTTCCAAGATCAGCAGCCACCAGGCAACTGAATCAAGAGAAGGCCCCGCGTGCGTTACCGGCCTCAGGGACCAACGCTGGACCTGACCGCGGACCTCAAGACGTGGGCTGAGGCGATCGAGCACCTCGCCAGGTAGAGGGGAGAACCGGTGACCGCGACCGTCGAACAAAGCAAAGCCTTGCTCCCCGAAGGCACGGAACTCAGCGACGACCAGCTCCAAGCCCTGATCATGCAGGCATAAACGTATCCGTACGGGCGGGTCCGGACCTTGATACACACCTCGCCCGCGGCCAAGTCACCCAGGCCACCGGGGACTTCATCGAGGCCTCAATGGTCGCCCGCGTCGCCCGCAACCCCGACGGCTTCCGGGCCGAGACCGAAGGCGACCACTCCTACCAACTCGACTCCCGAGCCGCGGCCGGCTTCCTGACGTTGCTGCCCGACGAGCTGACGATGCTCGGCATCGGCAACGGCGCCTTCACCATCGCGCCCACGAACCCCCGACGCTGCCATCACCGTCATCCGCCTGGGGCGGTCGGCCCACCCGAATGGCGGTGCTGGAGTCTGCTGGAGCTCCATGTCGACGAAACCGGGTTCCGGTACCTCGGTGGCGATGCCGCCGCGGTGTTGCGGCTGGCCGTCGGCGTCCAGGGCGCTGCTGCCGGTCAGGTAAGGAGAGGCAAGGCGGTAGCCGGTCGCCGGCACGACTGCGTCAATCGCTTCCTTCGTGCCGTCGGCCCAGACGACTCCCTCGGCCGTGAGACGGCTGAACATCTCCCGCTGGTCGACGCCGTGCCGGTCCAGGGCGGTGCGGTAGCGGCCGTCGTCCAGTACCGAGACCGGCGACTTCAACAGCAGGCGCCCGTGTGACCGGACGACCGGGGCGTTCAGGCGTACGGCTTCGCCGTCGGCGGGTTCCGCCGTGCCTGGACGGCCACGATTGTCATGACCGTGTCGTAATGTCACCGTGCGGGTGCCTGCCGTCGCCGCGGGCTCGTACGCTCCGGCCACACCGACGATTCGGGGGGACACCATGCGTATCAGAGCCCTGCCCACCCTGCGGGCCGCCGTGGCGGCGGTGGCCGGCACCCTGCTGGCCGCACTCGCCGTCGCACCGCCCGCCCGGGCCGACAGCCACAACCTGACCCCGCCCGAGATCCTCAGCGGCTCCGTCCACGGGGGCCGCACCATCGTCCTCGGGCCGGACCGGACGCTCACCTTCCAGGCGACCGTCGTCGCCAGGGCCGCCGCAGGCATCACCCGCTACGGTGTCGAAGTCCACCTCTTCGGGCCGCACGGGCAGCTGCTGCGCGGCGTCGACGACCTGCCAGCCACCTGCGAACCCGTCAGCGTGACCACGTCGGTGTGCACCGAGTGGTTCCGGATCGACACCCGCAGCGCCACGGTGACCAACAGCTATGCCGGCGACTGGACGATGCGGGCGCAGGTGGCGAGCAACAACCTCCGCACGCACCCGGAGAGCAGCATCACCGCCCAGCCGGACCTGAGCACGTTCAAGGTGCGGCGCAGCTCAAAGCTCACCTTCGCCGCCGCCCCCAACCCCGTCCAGCAGGGTCGAGACGTCAGCGCGCTCGGCCGCCTGACCATCGCCGACTGGGAGACGAACACCTACACCAGCGCGGCGGGGCAGCCCGTGGAGCTCGGGTTCTGTGCGACCCTGTGCCGGACCCCGGAGCCGCTGCGCACCCTGAGCACCGGAACGTACGGGCTGACCGGGACGACGTACCCCGCCACCAGGGACGGCTCGTGGTGGCTGAGGTACGGGGGCACCGGGCAGTACGCCGCGACCTACTCGCCGGGGGTGTTCGTCGATGTCCTGGAAGGGTGAGCGTCGGGCGGCGTTCGCGCTGCCCCCGCTGCTCGCGGCGGGGCTGCTCTCCGCGACCGCGCCCGCGGCGGGGCTGCTCTCCGCGACCGCGCCCGCGGCCCAGGCCGCGCCCGTGCCGCACGACTACGGGTATGTGCACGCCGACAGGGCGTCCTGGCCGGAGGGCTGGGACTACACCCCGCGCCGCAGCGCCAACTCCTCGGGCGGCGCGAACGAGGTCGTCCGGGTCGGGACCGGCGAGTACGAGGTGTACATGGAAGGGCTGGGCACCGGCCTGGACTCGAACCGCGGGGTGGCGCACGTGACCGCCCACGGGGCGTCGAACGCGTACTGCACGACCCGCTACACCAGCCGCTACTGGGAGGGCGACGGCAAGGGGGACTCGACGGCGTGGGCCGGGGTCTGGATCTCGCTGCGGTGCTACACGCCGGACGGCGCGCCCACCGACACGGAGTTCACCGCCAGTTGGGCGAACGCCGAGGCGGCCGAGGGCCAAAGCGGCTTCGCGTACCTGACCACCAGCCAGCTGAACAGCCATGTGCCCTACGGGGGGTATTGGTACAACTCCAGCGGCTACGGGGTGAAGGTGTCCCGTGTCGCGCCCGGCCGCTACGAGGTGCAGCTGCCCGGCCAGGGCGGCGGCGGCTTCGACCCCGAGGCCGCGCTGGGGCACGTCCAGGTCACCGCCGCGCACGCGGCCGTGGACGGCCGCCGCTGCATGGTGGGGTCGATCCAGAGCGCCTTCGACCCGGTGACGGTCGAGGTGAACTGCCACGACACGGACGGCAGGCCCGCCGACAGTCTCTTCTCCCTCACCTATGTGCGGAAGGCGAGCCTGGTGCGGACGGATCCGGGTGCGTACGCCCGGGCCCGGGGCGGGGACGACGAGCGCACCGACCCGCAGTGGACGTGGGACGCGCTGGGCGGGCCCACCACCGTGTCCGGCGGCTCCGGGGCGGACGAGGGGCGGTACCGGGTGACGACTCCCATGATGGATCACTTCGACAAGGGGAATGTCCAGGTCACCGCCGAAGGCTCGGACGGGCGCTACTGCAAGGTGGCGCAGTGGAGCCCGGAGGAGGCGATCGAGGTGCGCTGCTTCAACCACAAGGGCGATCCGGCCCGCGGGCCCTTCCTCGTCTCGTACGCGTACTGACCGACCGTCACACGGCCGTGCCGTCATACGACCGAGCCGATGCGGTTCGTCGGGGCGTCCGGGGCTCGACCATGTCAAAGGTCGCACCAGCCAGGAGTCGTTGACGCTGTCGCGGGCGGCGGTGCGGCTACTGGCGCAGTGGCTGGAGCATTCCGCCATCGCACGGCGGCTTGCTCCGCACGATCTGCGTGAGGAGCTGTGGCTGCGCTATGGGACGGGGGCCGACAGCGGCTGGTCGGCGGGCCGGTTCGAGGCTGACGCGCGGGCCGCATGGGCGCGTACGCACCGCTCGTCGACGACGCCTGGCAGCGGCTGCGGATCCACACGCACCGGATCCGCACCACCGTCGAAGCATCTCGTGACCGGCGCTCCTGGCTCGGCAGCAGCCGTGCCACGATCGACCCTCACCGCACCCAGGCTGTGGAGGGCGACCATTACCTGGCAGGGCAGAGCCAGGCGCAGAAGGCCGCCACTGAGGATGTGATCGAGGACGCCCAACGTGATCTGGTCCGCCGGCCCCACCCGCAGGCCGTGGTGGTGCCCACCTCCCACGAGGATCTCGTCGGCTTCGTCCGGGACTTCCCCCAGCTGGCCCGTGAGCTGAAGCTGCATGAGGAGGCGCTGGCCGAACTGCTGGGCGGAGAGCGGGACGTCACCGCCGACGCACCCGGGGAAAGGCTCGTCGGCGATATCACCTACATTCCCACCGGCGGAGGACGGCTGTATCTGGCGACCGTCATCGACTGCTGTACCGAAGAGGTCATCGGCTATGCCATGGACGACCACTACCAGACGCCTCTCATATCCCGTGCCATCCGCAACGCGGCACGGAACCGGAAGCTCGCGAAGGGGGCCATATTTCACTCCGGCCGCGGTAGCAACTACATGTCGGCCGAGTACGGGGAACGTCCTTGGGGAGCTCGGACTGCGACGGTCGGCCGGCCGGACAGGGATCTGTTTTGACAATGCCATGGCCGAATCATTCTTCGGTGCCCTGAAGAATGAGTGTGTGTCACGCGTGAGTTACCCCACGCGCGAGGCCGCTCAAAGAGGCATCAGCCGGTACATCGAATTCTGGTAAAATCTCAAACGCCTTCACTCGGCAGTGGGTTACCGTCCCTCACGCGAAGTCCACGCTGAATTCGAAGAGTTGCGACTTGCCGCTGAAATTGATCGGTCACATCCTTGTCCGAGAAGCGCGAGGCCCTCACAGGCCGGCGACCTGGACCTGGCCATCCCCAAACTCCGCACCGGCAGCTTCTACCCCAGCCTCCTGGAGCGCCGACGCCGCATCGACCAGGCCCTCTACGCCGTCATCATGGAGGCAGCCTTCTAGGGCGCGTATCGAGTCGTGATCAATTTGTGGGATCGCCTTCACGGCGGAGCCTGGATTGGTAGGTCTTCTTGCGTGGCGCGAGTGCAACTGCCCGATGAGGAATGGGAGTTCATCGGGCCGTACCTGCCGATCGGCGAGTACGGGCCGTATCCCGCTCGGTTGCGGCAGTAGTTCGAGGGTGTGATCTGGCGGTTCAAGACGGGTGGGCAGTGGCGGGAGGTGCCGCGGGAGTTCGGTGCGTGGTCGACCGTCCACAACCGCTTCCGGCAGTGGCGTGACGCGGGTGTCTTCGAGGCTCTGCTGGAGGGCCTGATCGCCCAAGCCGCGAAGCGGGGTGAGGTGGACCTGTCCTTGGTCAGCATCGACTCCACCACCGCGCGCGCTCACCACGACGCTGCCGGGATGCACCTGGACGAGGACGTCCTCACCGCCCTGGAGAAGGCGGCCGCCGAGGCGGAGAAGGCCAGGTCAAAAGGGGCAGCCCCGAAGAACAAGACGGGCACGACGCCGAGATCGATCCCGGGCGGGAGGAGCGCCGGCGCATCCGGCGTCGGCGAAAAGTCCGGCTGAAGGCCGCTCTCCTGGGACGCTCCAGGGGCGGGCAGAGCAGCAAGGTTCACCTTGCCGCTGACCGCCAGTGCGCCCGCTGGCGTTCGTGCTGACTGCGGGTCAGGCCGCGGACAGCCCGCAGTTCGTCCCCGTGCTGCGAAAGGTACGGGTCCGCGGCCTGGTCGGCCGCCCCCGCACCCGGCCGGACGCGGTCGCCGGGGACAAGGCCTATTCGTCCCGCGGCAACCGGGCCCACCTGCGCAGACGCGGTATCAAGGCGGTGATCCCGGAGAAGAGGGACCAGGCCGCCAACCGGAGGAAGAAGGGCTCCGGGGGCGGTCCGCCCGTCAGCCACGACGTCGGCCTCTACAAGGAGAGGAACACCGTCGAGCGCCTGATCAACAAGCTCAAGGCCTGGCGAGGCATCGCCACCCGATACGACAAAACCCCAGACAGCTACCTCGCCGGTCTCCACCTACGCGCCTCGATGATCTGGATCAAAGACCTCACCCGGACCACCCAATGATCACGACTCAATACGCTCCCTAGCCTCGTGCTTTCACGAGGTGGGCTGTCCGACTGGTGATCGCGTAAGCAGAAAGTGCCTCTGACCAGCGAGAATGAGGATTGTCGAGGTCCTT
>NZ_JBSFUU010000081.1:0-44199 GCF_053591955.1 Streptomyces sp. NPDC002845
CGACCGTGCTCAGCCCCTCCTTCGTCGGGGCCTGCGCGCGGTCGGCCCCTCGACACCGGCGCGTCCCTGCGGCTCTCTCACGCTGTAGGGCGCCCCATGGCCCTGTACGTCCACCCCGCCCGCCGCCACAGCTCCGGGTCGAGGGCGTTGCGGCCGTCCAGGATGAGCCGCGTCTTGACCGCCTCGCCCAGCGCCGCCGGGTCGAGCTCGCGGAACTCGCGCCACTCGGTCAGGTGCAGGACGACATCGGCGCCGTGCGCGGCCTCGACGGCGGAGTCGGCGTAACCGAGCGTCGGGAAGAGCCGCTGGGCGTTGCCCATGCCCTTCGGGTCGTACACCGTCACCTGGCCGCCCTGGAGGTGGATCTGCCCGGCCACGTTGAGGGCGGGCGAGTCGCGTACGTCGTCGGAGTCGGGCTTGAAGGTGGCGCCGAGGACGGCGACCCGCTTGCCCAGGAACGGCCCGCCCCCGAGGGCCTGCCGGGCCAGTTCCACCATCTGGCCGCGCTGGCGCATGTTGATGGAGTCGATCTCGCGCAGGAAGGTCAGCGCCTGGTCGGCGCCCAGCTCACCGGCGCGCGCCATGAAGGCCCGGATGTCCTTGGGCAGACAGCCACCGCCGAACCCGATCCCGGCCCGCAGGAACTTCTTCCCGATCCGGTCGTCGTACCCGATCGCCTCCGCCAGCTTCGCCACATCCCCGCCCGCGGCCTCGCACACTTCGGCCATCGCGTTGATGAAGGAGATCTTGGTGGCGAGGAAGGAGTTCGCGGAGGTCTTCACGAGCTCGGCGGTGGGGAAGTCGGTGACGACGAACGGCGACCCTTCGCCGACCGGCGTGGCGTACACCTCGCGCAGCAGCTTCTCGGCCCGCTCGCTCCTCACCCCGGCCACGATCCGGTCGGGGTGCAGCGTGTCCTGAACGGCGAACCCCTCCCTCAGGAACTCCGGGTTCCAGGCGAGCTCGGCGTCCTCACCGGCCGGCGCGTGCTCGGCGAGGTAGGCGGCCAGCCGGTCGGCGGACCCGACGGGCACGGTCGACTTGCCGACGACGAGGGCGGGAGCGGTCAGGTGGGGTGCGAGGGAGGCGAAGGCGGCCTCGACGTACGACATGTCGCAGGCGTACTCGCCGTGCCGCTGCGGAGTGTTGACGCACACGAAGTGCACATCGCCGAACGCGGCGACCTCGGCGTAGTCCGTCGTGAACCGCAGCCGTCCGCTGGACCCCTCGATCCCCGCGACATGCTTGCGCAGCAGCTCTTCCAGCCCCGGCTCGTACATGGGGACCTCGCCCCGCCGCAGCATGTCGATCTTCTCTTCGACAACATCGAGCCCGAGCACCTCGAACCCCAGATCAGCCATGGCCGCGGCGTGCGTGGCGCCGAGATAACCGGTGCCGATCACGGTGATCTTGAGGGCCATGGACGCTCCAAACAACTAGGTGCCGGCGCGTCAGCGCCGTCGTTGAGGGGTGGTGGTCGGGTGACGGGTGGGCATACGGGCCGGGGTGCGCTGCCTGAGCATAGTCGGGGCGTGTTCGAGCCCTTCACCGGGCAGATTCCCCCTGTCACCAAGCTCACGTACCCGTCCCGTGAGCCGACCTCTAAAATTTGAGTTACTTAACGGTAGTTAGCGTCAGCACCACACAGTCTCCCCTTCTGTTCTCTTCTATTTCGTCCGTTTTCGTCTGTCTTTCGTCTTTGGAGCGTGAGAGACCTTGGCCGGATCGGCTGATTTCGACCTGTACCGCCCGTCCGAGGAGCACGACATGCTCCGCGACGCGATCCGATCCCTCGCCGAGGCGAAGATCGCGCCGTACGCCGCCGCCGTGGACGAGGAGGCGCGCTTCCCGCAGGAGGCGCTCGACGCCCTGGTCGCCAACGACCTGCACGCGGTGCACGTACCGGAGTCGTACGGCGGCGCGGGCGCGGACGCGCTGGCGACGGTGATCGTGATCGAGGAGGTGGCACGCGTGTGTGCCAGCTCCTCCCTCATCCCCGCGGTGAACAAGCTGGGCTCGCTCCCCGTGATCCTCTCCGGCTCGGAGGACCTGAAGAAGAAGTACCTGTCGCCGCTCGCCAAGGGCGACGCGATGTTCTCGTACTGCCTCTCCGAGCCCGACGCCGGCTCCGACGCGGCCGGCATGAAGACGAAGGCGGTCCGCGACGGCGACCACTACGTCCTCAACGGCGTGAAGCGCTGGATCACCAACGCGGGCGAGTCCGAGTACTACACGGTGATGGCGGTGACGGACCCGGAGAAGCGCTCCAAGGGCATCAGCGCCTTCGTGGTCGAGAAGTCGGACGAGGGGGTCTCCTTCGGTGCCCCGGAGAAGAAGCTCGGTATCAAGGGCTCCCCGACCCGCGAGGTCTACCTCGACAACGTCCGCATCCCGGCGGACCGCATGATCGGCGACGAGGGCACCGGCTTCGCCACCGCCATGAAGACCCTGGACCACACCCGCATCACCATCGCCGCCCAGGCCCTCGGCATCGCCCAGGGCGCCCTCGACTACGCCAAGGGCTACGTCCAGGAACGCAAGCAGTTCGGGAAGCCGATCGCCGACTTCCAGGGCATCCAGTTCATGCTCGCCGACATGGCCATGAAGGTCGAGGCCGCCCGCCAGCTCACGTATGCGGCGGCGGCGAAGTCGGAGCGGGGCGACGCGGACCTCACCTTCCAGGGCGCGGCGGCGAAGTGCTTCGCGTCGGACGTGGCGATGGAGGTCACGACGGACGCGGTGCAGCTGCTGGGCGGGTATGGCTACACACGGGACTATCCGGTGGAGCGGATGATGCGCGACGCGAAAATCACACAGATATATGAAGGCACGAATCAGGTCCAGCGAATCGTGATGGCGCGGAACCTGCCGCAACGATGATGATCGGGAGCAACCCCGGCCGACCGTACGGGCCGGACGGGGCTGCTTCTTCACACATCAAGCCCCTTCACGTACTCCTTGAAGGGCACCGACTCAGCCAGGGCGATGCGCTGGTACTCGCGGATGGGCGTCACGTCGCCCTCGAACACTTCCCGGCCGATCTGCGTACCGTCTGCCTCGTAGTGCATGAGACGACTTCCCCTGGTCAAACAGCCAGAAGTCCTGGACGAGGCTCTATGGCGAGCCGACCAGGGAGGACTCCTTTACGGCGAAGACGGTGTCACATCGGCCGCGGACGTAGTCGCTGTGGGTGGCGATGACCACAGCGCATCCGGCCTCGCTCATCTCACGGAGGATGTCGACGACCATGGTGGTGTTGGCGTCATCGAGGGCGCCGGTCGGCTCGTCCGCGAGCACGAGAGCCGGCTGCTTGACCATGAGGCGGGCCAGGGCCACACGCTGCTGCTCTCCGCCACTGAGGTGGTAGATCTTCTCCTTCTCCCGCCCGCCCAGGCCAACGCGATCGAGGGCCTCGGCGATAGCTGTGCCAGCCTCGCCCTGCGAGGACCGCCGTGGTTTGACGGCCACCTTCAGATTGTCGGCGACGGTCACGTTCTCGATCAGGGCGTAATTCTGGAAGAGGTAGCCGAGAACGTCGCGGCGGAACCCACGGATCTCGCGTCGGCCGAATCGGGTGATGTCCTTTCCCTCATGACGGATCGCCCCCGCGCTCGGCCTGTCGAGCAGGCCAAGACAGTTGAGGAGGGTGGACTTGCCCGATCCGCTGGGGCCGACAAGGGCGAACATCTCGCCGCGGCTGACAGTAAAGGTGACATCGGACCACAGGGTCCGGGAACCGAAGGACTTCGACAGATTCTCGATATCAATCACGACAGTGCTCCTGCTGAGTGGAAGAGGATCGCGCGTGCGGGGGCTCATGCCTCGGTCGCCCCTTCCCTGACGATGCGACCGTGGAAAGCTGCAAGAGCGAGGAGCACAGCACCGAATTCGACAGCGACCAGCACAGCAATGATGCTGAGATCCAGCTCGGTGAGGTGGACGAGTGGGTGAGGGAGAGGGACGCCAGCAGCAGCGAGCTTCTCCAACTCCTGGTTCTGCAGCCATGTTTCGAAAGGCATCCGTGTGGCGAGGAGTACCGCAAGGGCCACCTCTACGCTGAGGATGAAGCGGTGGGTGGCTGTGTATCTCCAACCACTGATGTGCTGTACGAAGATAGCCTGGGCATTCTTACGCGAATAAATGATGCAGACGCCGACGCCAGCGATGAGGAGGACGGTCACAGCCAGCAGGAAGTTGAAGAGCTGCACTCGAAGCTCGTTGACAGCATCCCTCAGTTTCAGGGCAGAGTTCTGGCCGACAGGGCGCACGGCTGTCACATAGGTCTGCAGGCCGTTCGTCTCGATGGCACTCAGGACGTCATCGGGGTCGGGAAAGACGACTCCTTCCTGGGTGGCAAACGCGGTGTAGCCGTCGTCGGAGAGGAATTTCGAGCCGTTGGGGACCACGACAAGAACCGGGTCGCGTACCAGGGACCGGTCCTCCTTCGGACTGTGGGCTGCGTTGTAGACCTGGTTTCCGGGGTTGTAGGCGAAGACGCGCTGGCCGTTCTTCGCCTGGAGCGTCTCCAACTGGGTATGCCGGTCGAAACTCGAAGCCAACACTTCGGGGATTGCTGCGGTGATGGCCGCTGTCTGGCGGCCGAGCGATTCGGGGACGATGAGCCGCACCGGGTGCGTTTCCGGTGCCTTGCCGTCCTGGGCCACTGGGGTGTAGCGCCGTCCCGTCGGGTTGAGGACTCGCTGTTCCGCAAGGAAGGTTTCATTCACGACGAGCACCTCACCCGGCGGCAGTTGCGAGTCCGGGGCAAGGCTCTGGAGATCCCGGCGCCCAGCCAGAATGATCTTGCCTTCCCCGTCAGCTCGGCGCAGCCACGGACCTACCTCCTTGATCACCTGGTCCATCTCGCTGGGCAGGCTGCCGTTGAGGCGGATGGTGACGGCATCACCCGCTTCGGCGTAAGCCTCCCGGCTTTCCTGGCGCGCCAGTACATCCTGGCCCGCCGCTGCCACGTCCATGGCGATACCGAGGGCGAGCAGCAGCGCAGGGATGCGCACCAGGTAGACACTGATGGATGCAGCCCGGGCAGGCAGTTCACCCTTCAGGGCACGCAGTACGTCAACCTTGAACGTGAGGGCGAGCACCGCCGCGTGGGCGGCCAGCACCAGGAGAACGAACAGGCCGGCAAGGCCCGCGGCCACGGTGGCGAACAGCCCCAGCCAAGCAAGGCCGTTGTAGAAGCCGAGGAAAGCGAGCGTCCCGGCTGCCACAGCACCGGCCGCTACCGACCAGGACACCGCCAGCTGCCTCAGATCACGAACAAGGAGGTCTGCGAAGGACAAGCCCTGCAGTCGCAGGACCCCGTATGCCTTTGTGCTGAGCAGCACGCTCGCGCCGGTCATCGTCACCGCAGCGAGAGCAACCACCCAGAAGGACCAGTACAACACACCACCGGTATAGGCAGCGGCCAGTGTGGTGTACGAGAGAGGGTGGGACACGCTTGCACGCAGGCCGAGGTCGGTGAGCTCGGCAACCAGCGCATCAGCAGCCGCAGGTGACCCGAACACGTAGTACTGGCCCCGCGGATCACGCTGTCCGATCTCGGCGATCGGGTGCACGTCAGTCGTGTAGTTTCTGCTGAACGCCGGATAACCCTCGTCAAGCCACGCCCCCGCACCGGACTGCCGATTATCCGGAGCTAGATATAGATGCCGATGGCTGTCGGGGTCCCTCATATCGGGCACCTCACGAGCCACCGTGACGCCACGGTCGTCCGAAAACGATGCGATCGCTTGGGCGACCTGAGCGCCACTCACCGAATCGTCGGAGTCGAACACCCAAACCAGAGCCGAGTTTCCCAGCACCCCGTCCTCGTCCAGCCCTCGCACGAACAGAAACGCCAGCACGGCAGAGAAGGCCAACACGGCGACGTGGACGAACTTAATACCTCGGTGCAGCATTAGTTTCCTAGATCAGGGCACTCGGGAAAGCAAGCATTTTTCAAGACTTGGGATTGTGAACAGCCTGGCCCAGTGGGTGCGGCCGCAAGGCGGCCGAGGGCCCAGGTAGCTTCGCTACCTGGGCCCTCGGCAACGCAGCGAGCCCGCATGCCGGGCAGCGCGAAACTGACCGCGGCTACTGAGGGGCCCGCGAACACAGGACTACTTCGTGCAGCCCTTGTCCCAATATGCCCGGCCAACCGAGGAGCTGTCCTTCTCCGCCGAGGCCAAGGACCATGGCCCGGGCGAGGTGCAGCCGCTGTAGGACCAGTAGTTGCCCTGGACTGAAGACGAGTGGTTTGCAGTCGCGTGCTTGTAGTTCGACCACACGCTGCAGCAGCCCGTGCCGTAAGACCACGTGCCGCCGCCGACGTTGACAGCTGCCAGCGCCGGAGTGGCAGCAGCCATGACGATGGCAGCGCCCGCCAGGGCGGCCTTAACCCCGTTGGAGAATCTCAAGATTGACTCCTAGTCATGTATTGCTTGATCGGGACAGGTCAAGAGGATGGCCGCAGGGCGCGACCTTGTGCAACCAGATATCCATGTGATCTAGGTGACGTCACAATCCGGCCGTGGCCGAAAGGGTAGAGACTGCAGGTGTTCGGGGCGGCGGCAGCAAGTGGCCATCACCTTCCGGAATGTGAGGTCTGCGTGTCTCCAATAGGAAATGAGCACCGGCTGGTGTCAGTGGAAAGGTGGAGTTTGTCCGTTTGTGTCGAGACTCACGCGGACGCGGGAGGCGGTCGAGGTCGCGGAGGTGGAATGCGCCTTTCGACGGCCGACTGATGGTCCAGTGATGATGGCCGAAGAGATGGGCTCTACTCCCGCCCAAAAGCCCTGGACCCGCTTGGGGCTATGGTGATGGCTCCGATCGCGCCGTAGTGTGCGGAGGGCATCAGTATGAAGGCTATCGCTCTGGGGCGCCGGCGGATTCTGATGGCGCTTGCCGCGCCGCAGCCTCGGGAAGTGGCGTTCCCCTCCAGGAGCAGCTGTTGTCGGCGAGTTCCGAAGCAGCGCAGACTATGCCCCCTGTCATCGACGGTCGGTGTGGATTTCACGCCTCTCTGGCGCTCCGCGCTACACAACAGCCGGTCTGATGGCTCACTTTCATGTCCATGGACCGCTGATGTCGGTCCGCATCGCAACCCCGAGGGCCTCACACCTTCATGACTTCCCACATAGCCGTCCTCCGGCGCTGCCTACCCGTATGGCCCATCGTTCTCCAGAGCTGCCTGTCTAGCTGGATGATCCCGATGCTGTGGACTCTCGCCTTCGGCCTGTGGGGGCTGCCCCGGCAGCACAGTGTGTGGCGGGACGAGGCCGCGACCTGGCAGGTGGCCCAGCGGTCGGCAGCCGACATCTGGCACATGCTGGGGCAGGTCGACGCCGTGCACGGGCTCTACTACCTGTTGGTGCACGGACTTTTCGAATGCTTCGGGCCCAGTACCACGACGCTGCGGCTGCCCTCCGTGCTGGCGATGGCGGTGGCGGCGGCCTGTGTGGCGGTCATCGGCCACCGGCTGGCAGGAGCCTGGGCCGGCTTGGGGGGCGGGCTGGCGTTCGGGCTGCTTCCGGCCGTGCAGTTCTATCTCCAAGAAGGCCGCCCGTACGCGCTGGTCATGGCCGCGGCAGCGATCTCGACGCTGCTGCTGGTGACCGTGTTCGAGGAGCGTGGTGGGACGATGCGCTGGGCGGCGTACGGCGGCACGGTCCTGCTGTGCGGGCTACTGAACTGGCTGTCGCTGCTGATACTGCCCGCACACGCGGCGACGCTGGCCTGGACGCAGGCCCGGCGCGGGACCTGGACACGCTGGGTGGCTACCTCGGCGATCGCTACTGCGTGCGTGCTGCCGTTGATCCTGTTCAGCCGAGGCCAGTCCAAACAGATTTCCTGGATACCGCCGCTGACCTGGCACATGATGATCGGCCCGGCTGTCTTGCTTTCGATCGGCGGCCTCGGAGCCCTACTGAATCGGCCGCAAGTAGGCCGACTGTCGGCAGCGGCCGTCGGGCTGCCGCTGCTGGCCGTGCCGCAGATCGGCCTGATCGGTCTCTCGCTCGTCCAGCCACTGTTCTTGGACCGGTACGTTCTGTTCAGCCTGCTGGGTCTGGCACTGCTGATCGGTGCGGGGCTGGGTGCGGCGATACGGGCAGCCACTCCGCGGTTCCCGAGAGCATCGACGTGGATTCTCCCCGTGGTGGTCGCCGTATCGATGTTGGCGCTGCTGCCACAGTCGCTTGCCAAGCGGTCTCCGTCGAGCCGGGTGGACGACGTACTGGCGGTGGCAGCAGACGTGCGGCGTCTGAAAGAGACTGGGAACGCGGTCCTGTTCGTTCCGGCGGCGCGGCGCGACACCAAGTTGGTCTCCCCCGACGCCTTCACAGGTCTGCGGGACGTCGCTCTGGCGGAGAGCCCAGAGGAGTCCGGGACGCTGAAGGGTGTGGAGGCCAGCCCAGTCCGGATACGGGCTGCGATGCTGGCCCAGCGGCGGATCCTGCTGGTCACGGACGCAGCGAAGGTTGCGCAGCCGGTGGCGGCGGAACGGGACAGGGTGAAGATCTCCGTGCTGAGGGAGTACTTCACGGTGGTGGCGGACGAGCAAGTCCGCGGTCGGAGGGTGACGGTGTACAAGTGGCTCGGACCAACTCAACGATCTACCGGCGGAAGTCGAGCGGTTAAGCCGGACGTGTAGTCGGGTACCTTGCCGAGGACATGGGCTCGTCGCCCGGCCTACTGTGTTCCTGCCCGAAGAACGGCGACAGCGTCGCTCTGGACAGCAACCGCTTCAAAGGGCAGGGTGACTGGGCACCTGCCACGGCTGCGGTACTCTTGCGCTGCACGGAGGTCGAGTCCCTGCTCCCCGGTGCCTGCGCCAATGAAGATCCACTATCTTGAAGTCGCTGGTCACAGGGCTGGTGTGAGTCGTTGATCGTGCACTCGTGCGGCGTGTGATGTCGTCGGGTATATCTCGGAGGTGGGCCACGGTGTTCAGTACGGCGCGGGTGTAGGCGGCCGACTGGAGCAGGCCGGGGATCACCCAGGGCTGGTAGACGCGGAAGCGACGGGTGCGCTCGAAGAGCGGCGCCACAGACTGTTGGACGCGCCGCAGGCCCGCCCACTCCATGCGCCGCCATTGGACGTACGCGCCCTCGATACCACATGCCGTGGCGGATCAGGTCGGCGGTTTGGTCCTGGGCGGCGCAGAGCGTCGTGTACGTCCGAATGTCCGCGTCTGACGGGGGGTGCGCCCGTTCTCAAGTCGCGAGCACTTCGACTCGTGCCAGTCGGCACGCAGGGCCAGCTCCCGCGCTGTAAGGCCGGCGTCCTTGCGAATCTCGCGAAGACGCCGACCAAGGGTCTGCTGTGCCTGCTGAACACTGGATGAAGTCACACCGGGGATTGTGGATCAGACGAGCCTGTAGTCCGCGTGCGGCACCGACAGGGCCCAGACGGCCTCGAACGCATTCGAGCACAGCTTCACGACGGCCGGATCGTCGGTGAACTCCTCGTCGTCCGGAGCAAGTTCGCCATCGTCGGCGAAGTGGTGGAAGACGACCGAGCTGTCGTCGAAGAGCCAGAAGTCGTTGCCGGACAGGGCCAGTGCGGACGCGCGACGGCGAGGCAGCCAGCGCACTTGCTCGCCTGCCTCCACGTTGGAGCCGGTCAGGTGGTGTTCGAACCGGATGTAGTCCGACACGGGCTCCGACATGATCCGGGCCCTGCGTACCTCAACCCCCTGGGCTACGAGGTCGGCGACGAGCCGCAGCCACGGCCGACGCTCCGGGTCGCTTTCGGCGGGATCGTCACGGACGCCGTTCTGCCAGGCGACGAACCGAGGGTCGGAGCGCATGTACTCGTCGCGCATCTCCAGATGGACTGCGGACCGGGTGCAGCGCCGCAGCCGGTCCTCAAGAGTGGGCACCGCCACGGTTCTTCACCCCTGGGAAGAGCGCTGTGCCAAGTCCGAGAGGAAGTCCGTCCAGGCGGTGGGCTGGAGGGTGACGTGGGGGCTGGGCGGGTTCTTGGAGTCGCGGATGTGGATGGCGGCGGGGGTGGTGGCTATCTCGACGCAGTTCGAGGCGTCGGGGCTGTAAGTGGATTTCTTCCAGTGGAGTTCGGACACGGTTACCTCAGACGGTCTGGGCGATGCGGTGGATCAGGTCACGGGACTCTGCGGGTTTGAGGGCCTTCGCCTCGATACGGTCGAGTACGAGACGGTACTTGTCCAACTGGGCCTCGGCGTCAAGGAACTCGCAGCCGTGATGGGTATCCAGCTGAACAGTGTCCAGCTGAGGGACCGACCCCAGGAGATAGTCGACGGACTGTCCGGTGCCGGGAAACGAGCCCTTGCCGAACGGGATCACTCTTACGGTGACGTGGTCCAGCTCGCTCATGTCCAGAAGGTGCTGGAGCTGAGCGCGAATGGTCGCGGGGCCGCCGTACCCCATGTGCAGTGCGCACTCGTGGATCATCGCCGTGTACGGGGGCGGGTCCTCGCGGTGGAGGATTCCCTGCCGCTTGATCCGGTGGCTGACGCGGTGCTCGATCTCGTACTGCCGCAGTGCAGGCACCGCCTCCTTGAAGAGGGCGCGGGCATGGTCGGTCGTCTGGAGTAGCGCAGGGATGTGAATGACGAGGGCGACGCGCAGGGCTGCAGCGTGGTGTTCCAGCTCGGCGAGGTCGATGAGGCCGACCGGCAGGTCGTCGCGGTAGCTGTCCCACCAGCCGCGCGACTGGCGCTGCGCCATCGCGGCAAGGGCATCCACGAGAAGGGTGTCTCCGCAGTCGTAGGCCCGTGCGAGGGAGCGGACACGGTCGGCACTGAGGGGGCTGCGCCCTGTTTCGATCATGCTGACCCGTCCTTGGTTGACGCCAAGCCTTGTGGCTGCGCCCGTGGCCGTAAGGCCCGCACGCTCACGGAGCTTTCGCAGCTCAGCCCCCAGACGTCGTTGTCGCAGGGTGGGTGTGCTGGTGGGTGGCAAGGGGGCCTCCTTTCCGGCCGCGGCGCGGCGCTCGGGTACCTCACACGAGGTAACTGCTGATGCATTTCCCTGAATTCACTGAGAAGTATCTCAGTGCTGCGCTAGCGTAGCGCCACATCGCCCCAACTCTCTCCGTCCATAAGCCGGAAGCGCACCGATCCAGGCAATCCCACCGCTCGGCACGGCAGTTGAGCGAGCCCGATCCCCCTTCCCTGCGAGACTTCTGGAGGTTTCCATGCGCACCGTATCCCTGACCGACACCTGGGTGTACGCCCTCCGCCTGCCCCGCGACCCCCGCGCGGCACGGGTCGCACGTATGACCGTACGGTCCGTGCTGGACAGCCACGGCAGACCCGAAGTCCTCGACGCGGTCGAGCTGTTGACCTCCGAGATGGTGACGAACGTCTACCTGCACACCGACGGCCCCGCATCCCTCCGCCTGACCGCGCTCGCCGACGGACGTCTGCGGGTCGGGGTCTGGGACAGTCACCCTCTCATTCCGGCACCCTTCGGCCGACCGCCCCACGACCACGTCCCACTCGGCCCGCCGGACGCCGACGGGGGACGCGGCCTGCGCCTCGTACAGGAATACGCTGACTGCTGGGGCGGCGTGCCCCTCGGCGACGGCCCGTTCGACGGCCGCGCCGGGAAGCTGCTCTGGTTCGAAGTGGGCGGACGGCACCTTGGAGGACACCTTGGACGAGACCTCGGGTGAAACCTCTCCCTCTGCCCCACCGGAGGGGTACGACGGACGGTTGCCGATGTCGCGCACTTCGCCGGAGTGGGCGGGAAGCCGTAACCTCATTGGGCCCAATGGGCGGCCTGGAGCGAAGGCCGCCGGAATGCCCGGCACGGCACCCTGCGCGGCGTCTGTCGCGGACTGTTGGCCCCCTCTGGTCCCCCAGGAGAAGCCATGACTCAGCCCGGAACCACCACGGCCATGAGCAAGGAGATGCAGGACTGCGTCGACGCGTGCATGTCCTGCCACGCCAACTGCGAGGAGACCATGAGCTCCTGCATGCACATGGGCGGTCAGCCGCAGATGCAGATCATGCGCGCGCTGATGGACTGCGCCGAGGCGACCCGTGTGTGCGCGGACATGATGATGCGCCGCTCGCCCATGTCGGCCGAGATGGGCGAGCTGTGCGCGCGGGCCTGCGACATGTGCGCCGAGGCATGTATGTCCATGCCGGACGACCCGCAGATGAGGGGCTGCGCCGAGGCGTGTCGCCGCTGTGCCGAGAGCTGTCGCTCGATGGCGGGTGCCACGATGTGACGGGCGCGTGACGCCGGTCCGGCCGATTCGGGGGCGCCTTCGGGTGCCCCTGAATCGCTGACCAGCCCTTTCGCCGAACTGGATAGGTATACGAAGCTACTTGTACATCCTGATCATGGCGTTCATGTCCTGACATCCGCTCCACTGCTGTCTCCCCCTCCGGATGCAGGAAAGGCAGCGGCGCATGGCGGACACGGACAACAACGGCAGAAACAGCGGGTTCCTCAGAGTCCTCGGCAGAGGAGACGTCCTGGCATTGGCCTTCGGGGCCATGATCGGGTTCGGCTGGATCGTTCTGACTTCCGGTTTCATCAACGACGCCGGGCCGGTGGGCGCGGCGATCGCCATCACCGTCGGCGGCCTGATCGTCGTACTGGTCGGGCTCACCTATGCGGAGCTGGTCTCGGCGATGCCGAAGGCCGGCGGGGAGCACCACTACGCGCTGCGGGCGCTGGGCGGGCGCGGGGCGTTCGTGGCGTCCTGGGCGATGGTCCTCGGCTATGTCTCCGTCGCGGCCTTCGAGGCCGTGGCCCTGCCGCACAGTATGGTCAACCTCTTCCCGGACATGCTCGCCGGCCACATGTGGACGATCGCCGACTACGACGTCTACGCCAGCTGGGTCGCCGTCGGTGTGCTCGCGGCGATCGGCATCACGGCCGTCAACTACATCGGCATCCGCCCGGCCGCCGTCTTCCAGACCATCGCCGTGCTCTTCCTGCTCTGCGCGGGCGCCGCGCTGCTTGTCGGGGCGCTCAAGGGCGGGTCGGCCGACAACATGCGGCCGATGGTCAGCGGGGGCATGGACGGGATCTTCACGGTGCTGGTCGCCGTGCCCTTCCTCTTCGTCGGCTTCGACGTGATCCCGCAGTCCGCCGGGGAGATCAAGCTGCCCTACCGCCAGGTCGGCAAGCTGCTGGTGATCTCCGTGGTGGGCGCGACGGCCTGGTACGTCATGATCATGCTGACCGTGGGTTCCGGGCTCGATGCGGGCTCCCTCTCCGAGTCGAACCTTGCCGCCGCCGACGCCATGGCCGCCCTGTGGAACAGCGAGGCCATGGGCAACGTCCTCATCGTCGGCGGTATCGCGGGCATCCTGACCAGCTGGAACGCCTTCCTCATCGGCGGCAGCCGACTGCTGTACGCCATGGCCGAGTCCCACATGATCCCGGCCTGGTTCGGCAAGCTCCACCCGAAGTACCGCACGCCCGGCAACGCCGTCCTCTTCATCGGCGCCCTGACCGTCCTCGCTCCCTTCTTCGGCCGGGCGATGCTGGTCTGGCTTGTCGACGCGGGCGGCATCAACATCGTCGTCGCGTACGTCGTCGTGGTCCTGTCCTTCCTGGTCCTCCGCCGCCGGGAGCCCGCCATGGAGCGCCCGTTCCGCACCCCGGCCGGTCCCGTCGTCGGGGTCAGCGCCCTTCTGCTCAGCCTCGGCCTGGGCGTCCTGTACCTCCCAGGCATGCCCGCGGCCCTGATCTGGCCCTCGGAGTGGGTGATTGTGGGAGCCTGGTGGCTCGTCGGCGCTGTCTTCCTCTGGCGCCTGCCCAAGATCTCCGCCGGCGAGGACGCCGAGGAGCGCCTGATCGCGGCGGTGGGCGCCCGCTGACGTCGCGTTCTCGAACGCCGGACGGGGCGAAGACCAGCCTCTCCGGCGTTTGGCCTACGCTCCCCCCGGGACGGAGCCCTCATCACAAGCTCAGCACAGGCCTCAACGCCCGCTCCAGGTCTTGCGTCGCCCGGAAGTGCACCCCTCGCATCCCCAACCCCACCGCCGCCTCCACGTTCACCAGAGTGTCGTCCACGAACAGGCACCGGTCGAGCGGGACGCCCGCACGAGTCGCCGCGAGCTCGAAGATGCGGGGGTCGGGTTTGGCGAGCCCGACGCGGGCGCTGCTCACCACGTGGTCCGCGAGGTCGGTCAGGTCGAGGGAGGCGAGGTCGGCCTCCAGGGTGACCGATGCGTTGCTGACCAGGACCAGCGGTACGCGGGCCCGGACCCGGCGGAGCAGCGACACCACGGTGGTGTCGGCGTGGAAGGGCGCACTGGCGAGCGCGTTGCCCAGCTCGTAGGCCAGGGGTTCGGGGACGATCCCGGAGAAGCCCTCCACGATCGACACCACCCACTCCTGCGGGGTGATCCGCCCCAGCAGCAGCGGCAGATCGGTCTCCGGCGCGAACGCCACCTTCATGGTGGTGCCTTCGGCCAGCCCGGCGGAGCGCTCCAGCGCGGCCACCTCGGAGGTGTCGTAGAACCGGATGACGTTGTCGACGTCGCAGAGCACCGCGTCGAACGGTCGTTCATTCATGGCCACGGCGCTCAGTCGCCCGACACCGTCACCTTCTCGTCGTTGTTCAGCTGCTCCACCAGCTGCTTGACCTTCGCCTCGTCCCAGACGAGGTTGCCGCCGGAGGAGCCCGAGATCGGCATGTTCATGGACTTGCCGTCGCCGCCGGTGACGCCCTTCATGGCCCAGAACATGCCGGCGAGATCCCAGAGGCTCATGTCCTTGTCGACGATCAGGGTGTCGAGGCCCGCGCCCATCGTCGGGTAGAGCTTGAAGGGGTTGAGGACCGTGCTCGGCGTCGCGGCCTGACTGGAGAGGGCCGCGAGGAACTTCTGCTGGTTCTTCGTACGGTCGAGGTCGCTGCCCGCGAGCGCGTACCGGGTGCGGACGAAGGCGAGCGCCTCCTCGCCGTTCAGGGTCTGCGGGCCCGCCTCGAAGTCGGCGCCGGACTTCGTGTCCTTCAGGCCGCCCTCGGGGATGTCGATCTCGACACCGCCGACCGCGTCGACGATGTTCGCGAACCCCGCGAAGCCGATCTCGGCGTAGTGGTCTATGCGCAGGCCGGTGTTCGCCTCGACGGTGCGGACCAGCAGCTCGGGTCCGTCCTCCGCGTACGCCGCGTTGAGCTTGACCTGACGGCCGGTGCCCTCGTAGAGCTTGCCGGACTCGGAGCCCTTGAAGGAGGGGATCGTGACGTTCGAGTCACGCGGCAGCGATATCAGCGTCGGCCCGTTGCTGCCCGTGTGCAGGATCATCATCGTGTCCGTGCGCTTGCCCTCGGCGGACCCGGTGCGCAGTTCCTTCTTCTGCTCGTCGGTCAGCCCCTCGCGGCTGTCGGAGCCGACGATCAGGTAGTTCGTGCCCTCGCCCGCCTCCGGCCGCTCGATGACCACCGAGAGGTCCACGTCACGGTTCAGCTTGGAGTCGGCCCAGAAGTACGTACCGACGGCCGTGACGACCAGCACGGTCGTCACCGTGATCGCCGTCAACTTGATCCGGCGCCGCCAGTTCGGTGCGGGCCGGTCGCCGCGCCCGCCATGGCCGGCGGGGCCGCCCGGCCCGCCGGGCGAGCCGTACACCTGGCCGGTGTTGTAGCCGCTGTCGTACGGATCGGCCGCGCCGTATCTGTCGCCGTACCCGTCGCCATACCTGTCGTCGTACGACGGCTGCTGCGGCACCCCACCCTGAGGCACCCCGCCCCGAGGCGGCGCGCCCGCGGGGCCACGCTGCACGCGCCGCATCACGCGCGCGCCCTCAGGCTGTGCGCCGGCGCTGCCGTGTCCGTATCCGCCGCCGCGGTTGCTGTCGGACCATCCCTCGGGCCAATTGTTCATGGGCCCAAGTGTGCAGTGCTGGGCGGTGTGGTTCACAAGGGTCGGAGAAAAACGGAGGCAGGGCTGTTGCGAAGCCGACACAAATCGCACAGATGTCACAGCGGCATAAGGTGGACGCCATGACAGACCAGGCCCCCACCCCGGAACCCAATATTCCGGGCAAGCCGACCTCGGCCTCCCGAACCACCCTCAGCCACATCATGACCCACAGCGACACCAACCTTCTCGGGACGGTGCACGGTGGAGTGATCATGAAACTGGTCGACGACGCGGCCGGCGCCGTGGCGGGGAGGCACTCCGGCGGGCCCGCCGTCACCGCGTCCATGGACGAGATGGCCTTCCTCGAACCGGTCAGGGTGGGCGACCTCGTCCATGTGAAGGCCCAGGTGAACTGGACCGGCCGTACGTCCATGGAGGTCGGCGTCCGCGTGCTCGCAGAACGGTGGAACGAGTCGACGCCGCCGCAGCAGGTCGGCTCGGCCTATCTCGTCTTCGCGGCCGTGGACGCCGACGGCAAGCCGCGCCGGGTGCCTGAGGTGGTCCCGGAGACCGACCGGGACCGGCGGCGGTATCAGGAGGCCCAGATCCGCCGGACCCATCGGCTGGCCCGGCGGAGGGCGATCATGGAACTCCGGGAGCAGCGGGCGGCGGAGGGGTACGCGGACTGAGGGCGCCGTTTCCCGGCGGCAGGACGGCCCCGGCGACAGAGGGCCCCGGCGGCACGACGGCCCAGTGGCACGACTTCCCGCAGCTACGACGGCTACGAGCACGCCACCTCGTCCCCCTTCTTCACCACCCCGGCCTCCCCCTGCCCTTGCCCCTGCTCCTCCCCCTGAGGCTCCTCCGCCCGCACCTTCCGCACCTTGTCGAAGTCCGCCCCCACAATCACCTTCAACGTCGCCCCCAACTCCTCCACCGCCCGCAGCTCACTCCCCGGCAGCGCCGCCGCCAGCGACTTCGCCGAGCGGTCCCAGCGCGGGTCGTACGCCACGACCGTGCGCCGTACGTCACGGTCCTGCGCGTTCACGGGCAGCCGCGTCGTACGGAACCCCGTGGCCGCCAGCTGCCCATCGACCCGCTTGGCGAGCCCGGAGATCGTGGTCCCGTTCTCGACCTGGACGCGGATCTGCCGCGGGGGCACGTCGACGCGGGCGGCGGCGGACGCGCGGCGGACGTTGTGCGGGGCCAGCGGCCTGTCGTCGCGGAGGGCCTTGAAGAGGCGGGCCGACTTCGTCTCGTCCCACTTGAGCGTCGAGCCGATGCCCTCCACCGTGTACCCCATCCGCCCGATCGGCACGGTCGTGAACTCGGAGGAGGAGGGCGAGAAGTTCCGCATCGCGCGGGCCAGGCCGAGCAGCTCTCCCGTGCCGAACTCCTTGTCCGCGCGCACCGATCCGAGCACGGTCCGGGTCACGTCCCGGAGCTTCATCGGGTTGAGCAGGACCCCGGAGGAGGTGCTCTGCGCGATGAGGGAGGCCATGAAACGCTGCTGGCGCTGCATGCGGCCCAGGTCGGAGGAGCCGTCGGCGTGCCGGGAGCGGACGTACTGCAACGCCTCCCCGCCGTTCAGCTCGTGCGAGCCGGCCGCGAGGTCGAGCCCGGTGTAGGAGTCCTTCAGGGGCTTCGCCGTGCAGATCTCGACCCCGCCGAGCACATCCACCGTCTTCATGAAGCTGACGAAGTCGACCTCCACGTAGTGGTCGATCTTGACCTTGGTCATGTGCTCGACCGTGCGCACGGTCAGCCGCGGCCCGCCCTCCGCGTAGGCCGCGTTCAGCTTGACCGGGTGCGAGTCGTGCTTCTCGCCGGTCGTGCGGTCGGTGTGCGGGGGCGTCTCGGCGTACGAGTCGCGCGGCAGGCTCACCACGCTGGCGCGCTTCCGGTCCTCCGAGATGTGCACGATCATCATCGTGTCCGTGCAGTGGCAGGGGGCGCCGCCGAGCCGGTACTCGCGCCGGTCGGCCTCCGTGACCCGGTCCCGGCCGTCCGTGCCGACCAGCAGGACGTTGGTGCCGTGGCCCGCGTCGGGGCGGTTCTTCATGTCCTTGAAGGGGTCGACCCGGGCGATGTCGTCGTCGAGGCTGGTGACCACGGCGTGCCCGATGCCGGCCGCGGCGAGGACCACGACCGAGAGCGTCGTCACCGCCCGCGTGGCCCAGCCGGCCCGCCCGCGTCGTACGGGCGGCCGTCGCTCGGGGGACTGCCGGGGGCGGCGCGACGGAGGGGCGGGGGACGTGGGCACGGGGACACCTCCGCGAAGTTGGGCGTGGGAGCCGCGAGATGGGAGCCGCGAGAACCGTAGGCCCATACGATCTCCGGCCCGGGCCTTCGGGCCGGGCGGCGCGCGTTGGTGTCCCCCGTTCGCGGTAACGTGAGCCCCCTATGAACGCCAAGCCCGACGTGCAGCTCCCCGCCGTGTCTGTGATCATGCCCGTCCTCAACGAGGAACGGCATCTGCGCGGAGCCGTCCAAGCGATCCTCGCGCAGGAGTACGCCGGCGAGATGGAGGTCGTGATCGCCCTCGGTCCGTCCACGGACCGCACGGACGAGATCGCCGCCGAGCTCGCCGGCGAAGACCCGCGGGTGCACACGGTCCCGAATCCCACCGGCCGTACGCCCGCCGCGCTGAACGCCGCGATCAAGGCCTCCCGCCACCCCGTCGTCGTCCGCGTCGACGGCCACGGCATGCTCTCGCCGAACTACATCGCCACGGCCGTACGGCTCCTGGAGGAGACCGGCGCGCAGAACGTCGGCGGGATCATGCACGCCGAGGGCGAGAACGACTGGGAGCACGCGGTCGCCGCCGCGATGACCTCGAAGATCGGCGTCGGCAACGCCGCCTTCCACACGGGCGGACAGGCCGGCCCCGCCGAGACCGTGTACCTCGGGGTCTTCCGGCGCGCGGCCCTCGAACAACAGGGCGGCTACAACGAGGAGTTCATCCGCGCCCAGGACTGGGAGCTGAACTTCCGCATCCGTGAGGCGGGCGGGCTGATCTGGTTCTCGCCCGAGCTGAAGGTGTCGTACCGGCCCCGGCCCTCCGTGCGCGCCCTCGCCAAGCAGTACAAGGACTACGGCCGCTGGCGGCACGTCGTCGCCCGGTACCACGAGGGCTCCATCAACCTGCGCTACCTCGCCCCGCCGACCGCGGTGTGCGCGATCGCGGCGGGCATCGTCCTCGGCGCGCTGGTCACCCCGTGGGCCCTCCTCGTCCCCGGCGGCTACCTCGCGGCGATCGTGGCCGGCTCGGTCCCGGCGGGCAAGGGCCTGTCACTGAAGGCCCGGCTCCAGATCCCCGTCGCCCTCGCCACCATGCACATGTCGTGGGGCTTCGGTTTCCTCACCAGCCCGAGGTCGCTGGCCAAGAGGGTCATCGCCTCGCGGCGCCCGGCGGTGCTCAGCCGGCAGGGCTGAGCGTCACCCCCCGTACCACCGAGTCGGGCTCCTCTCCGCGCGGAGAGGAGCCCGACTGTCGTCCGCCCTGCGGCACTTGTTCCCGGGCGGTCACTCACTCCCAGGTGAACGCCGGGTTCACATGCATGCAGGCCTTGTCGTCGGCGCCGTTGAGGGCGTCCGCGGACTCGGGGGTCTTGTTGTCGTCCTTCGCGGTGTTCTGGGCCTTGTACGCCCTGCCCTCGCGCCAGTCGGCGCCCACGACGAGCGTGACCCCGGTGACGTCGGTCGACCTCTCCACCGAACGCGCCGGAATACCGAGGGCCTTGGCCACGGCCCGGGCGTCGCCCTCCAGCTCGGCGCTCGGGTAGCGCACGACCGTCCTGTCCTCGGTGATGGCCGAGACGGTGTCGGCGGTGGCCCTGGCGAAGCCCTTCTCGACGAGCAGCCCGGCCACCGTGCTCGCCCGGCCGGGGGCGGCGCCGAGGGTGTCGGTGCGGGTGCCGTTCTGCACGAGGACGCCGATCCTGTCCCTCGCCGCGGCCGGGTCGGACGGCTCCGCGGAGGCCTGCGTGGTCTCCTTCTCCGCGTCCTTGCCGTCCAGCGCGATGTCCTCGCGCACGAGCCGGAACAGCTTCTCCGCGTCGCCCTCCTTCGGCACCACACGCGCACCGACGTACGTGAACGGCATGGTCGTCATCGTGATCCGGGCCGGCTCGACCTTGCGCAGCTCGTTGCTGAGGTTGTAGAGGTCCATGACGTCGTCGAGGCCCTCGTCGACGGTGAGCGCCCGGGTGGCCTCCTCGGCGAGCCTGCGCAGCTTCATCGGGTTGCTGATCGTGGCGTTCGCGCGCAGTTCGCGGACCATCGCGTTCATGTACATGTGCTGCGCCTTGGCGCGCGCGATGTCGGTGTTGTCCTCGAACCCGTACCGCGTGCGCAGCCACTGCAGGGCCTGCTCGCCCTTGATGTACGTGGTGCCCTTCTCCAGCCTCAGCTGGGAGCCGTGGCCCTGGCGGTCCTCGGAGTAGATGTTGGCGTCCACGCACACCGGCACGCCGCCGATCGCGTCGGCCATGGACACCACGCCCGCGAAGTCGACCATGATGAAGTGGTCGATGTGGATGCCGGTCAGGTTCTCCCAGGTGGCGACCGTGCAGCCCGGGCCGCCGCGGCCCAGCGACTGGTTGGTCATCACGAGGCCGCTGGACGCCGGGTAGACCGTGCCGTCCCCGGCCGTGCACTTGGGTATCTCCAGCAGCGTGTCGCGCGGCATGCTGACCACCGACATGTTGGTGCGGTCGGCGGACAGGTGCACCAGCATCTGGACGTCCGCGAGCGGGGCGGCCCCGAAGGACGCCTTGGCGCCGCCCAGGTCCTGGTTCTCCTTGGTGTCCCGCGCGTCCGAGCCTATGACCAGGATGTTCAGCGGGGTCTGGCCCTCGGCGTTGGGTGTCGGCCCGGCGATCCTCGTCTCGCCGAGGTGCAGGTCCTCCTTCTTGATGTTGTTGTTGAGGTGCTGGTAGTAGAGATAACCGGCACTCGAGGTGCCGAGTATCAGGACCGCCAGAACCGTCGCGGACCAGCGCAGGATGCGGCGCCTGCGATGCGGCCGCCCGGGGACGACCCCGCTCTCGTCACCGCTGCCGCCACCGTCACCGCCGCTGCCGTCGCCGTCACCACTGCCACCGTCGCCCTTGTCCCGCGGCTCGGTCGGCGGAACGTCGTCGCCGCCGCCGTCCGCGGGCGTCGCGCCGTCCCGGTCGTGCGCGCTGCCGTCCGAGCTGAGTTCGCCGGACTCCTGGACGCCGGACCGCTCCCGGTCCTCGCGCACACCGCTCCGCACCATCTCCCTGCCCCTCCCCACCCTGCCTGCCCGCTCACTTGCTGTCTGCTCTGGAACTGCCTGCACTACGAACTGTCTGCCTACGAACGGGATGTGTCCCGCACGTGTTGGACCACTGAGGTCCCGACTCGGATGTACACCCGCGCCCGTTCTGTTGAACGAGTCATACGCCCGAATCGGCTGACACCTGTGATACCTGCCGCACCTGTGTGCGCGTGCCGCCGTACGCATGCGGCACCTGTGTACACATGGCTCGGGCACGCCCACGCCCAGAGGGATGTGGGTGTGCCCGGTCAGACGCCGGAAGACCCTGTCAGGTCACCGTCGGCAGGCCATCAACTGGCGCACAGTTTCTTGTCCGCCGTGTTCTTCTCGACGTCCACGTTCGCCGTCGTCGCGTTCAGCGGAACCCCGGCGCCCTTGAAGTCCTCGCCCAGGATCAGCACCATCGCGGGCAGCCCCTGGGCGTTGGTCTCGCTGTTGCCCTTGCCGGGCTTCAGCGCGGACGCCTTCAGCCCCATCAGGTCGGCCAGCTTGCGTGCCTGGTCGGCCTGGTCGGGATCGTACGCGAGGGTCGTCTTGGCCTGGGTCGCGTCAGCGTTGCCCAGCTGGCTGGACTTGGCCACGTCCACATCGTTCTGCAGCCAGTTGAGAGTTTCCTGGGCGCTGCCGGCGGGGGCACCGCCGTTGTAGACATGGACCCGGACGTCGGCGGCCTCGGCCCGCGTGCCCTTGAGCTTCGAGGTCTTCTTCTTCTGCTCCTGCTTCTTCACCTCGGTGAGCGAGACGTCCTCGCGGATGGCCTGGAACAGCGACTCGGCTTTGCCCTCGGCGGGCAGCACGGTCGCCTTGTCGGTGTTGTCGACCACCGGCACCGTTGTGAAGGAGATGTTCTTGATGTTGACCTTGCCGACCTCCTGGCCGAGCGCGGCGAGCTTCTTTATGTCCGCGATCTGCGAGTCGACGGTCAGCGCCTCGGTGCCTGCCTCCGCCAGCTTGAGCATCTTCGTCGGGCTGGTGAGGGTGTCGTTCGACTTCAGCTTGCGGATCAGTGAGCTGAGGAACTGCTGCTGGAGCTGGATCCGGCTCAGGTCGCTGCCGAAGCCCACGCTGTAGCGGGTGCGCAGGAACGCCAGTGCCTCCTCGCCTTCCAGCGTGTGGTCGCCCGCGGGCAGACTCAGCTTGGACTTGGGGTCGTTGATGTCCTTCTCCAGGCAGACCTCGACCCCGCCGACCGCCGAGGACAGCGTCTTCACCGCGTTGAAGTCGGCCACCATGAAGTGGTCGATCTCGATCCCGGTGAGTTCGGTGACCGTCCGCATCGTGCAGCTCGGGGTGCGGCCGTCCTGGCCGAGGCTGACGTTGAAGCGTTGGCCGGTGACGCCCGGGATGGTCTCCGTGGTGCCGTCCTCCTGCTCGGTCGGACAGTCCGGGATGTCGACGATCATGTCCCGCGGGATGCTCATCGCGGTCGCGTTCGACCGGTCCTTGGAGACGTGCAGCAGGATCGTCGTGTCCGCGTGGCCGACGCTCTCCGTGTCGCCGTATCCCTCGTCGTCGTTGCCCTCGCCCGTGCGCGTGTCGGTGCCGAGCACCAGCAGGTTGATCGCCCGGTCCTTGCTGAAGCCGCCGGTACCCGCCCCGTCGTCGGAGACGGCCGTGATGTTGTCGTTGAGGTGCTGGTAGTAGAAGTAGCCCACCGCGGTCGTGGCGACCAGGACGAAGGCCAGCGTGCCGCCCGTCCAGATCAGGACCTTCTTGCCCTTGGACTTCTTGGGCTTCGTACGGCCCCTGCGGCGCCCCGGCGGCGGCTCCTCCGGCGCCCCACGGCGACGGCGCGGCCCCACCTCGGGAATCTCCCGGGTGTCCGGAGCGGTCGCGGTGCGCGCACGGGGCTCGGCGGCCCTCATGCCTGCCGTCGCCGAGGCCGTACCGGCGCCGCGCGGTCTCGGCACGGCCGACTGCGGTACGGAAGGAGTCAGTTGCAGTTCGTATTCACCGGTGCTCGGGTTGAGTACCCACTGGTCTGCGGGGTCGATGTCGTCCGCCCGCCCACGGCCTTGCGCGTCCACGGTTTACCGATTCCTCCGTTGGGGCCACGCGGCGCCTTCCCCCTCCAAAGGCGCTCGGGTCTCGTGCAAGTGGTGCGCGACCGCAGGGCCTGACACACCGGATCGCTCACACTATCCGCCCGATCAGCAGCCGAGCGACGACGGTGACAAATTCCACGTCCCTACAACTGGGCAATCCGCCCATTTCTTAGAGTATTTGTTCCTGGCGTTGACGTGCGTTTTACTTACGGGTGCCTTCAGCGGCTCATCCGCAGGCGTCCTCGGCAGCCGTGCTGCCTCGGAAAGTGGGCGCCGGCTCGGGAGTGGAAGAGGGCCTGTAAGGCCGATTTTCGCCGGGAAGTCCCGACTTGGGCACTCCCGATTCGGGAACTTCCCGTGCCACCGCCACCGGCGCGTCCGCGCGCAGCCGTCCGAAGAGTTTCTCCGCCTCGGCCTCCACCAGTTGGTCGCGATTCGCGTTGTGGACGTACGACTGCCGGGGAACGGTCAGGAATTGCACCCGTTCCGTGGGGATCGTGCGCAGCCCTCGCGCGAGATCGTAGAGCCCGCGCAGACTCGCCAGCCCCGGGTCCGTGGTGAGCGACGAGGTGGCCGCGTCGAGCAGCGGATACAGCTTCACGGGATTCATCAGTACGTCGTTGCCGCGGACCTTGCCGGCCAGCGCGCCCAGGAACCGCTGCTGCCGTTCCATCCGCTCGGTGTCGCTGCCGTCGCCCAGCGACTTGCGGGCCCGGACATAGCCGAGGGCCTGCTCCCCGTCGAGCCACACCTTGCCCGCGGGCAGCCTCAGCCTGGCCTCCTCGTCGGCGATCGGCTCCTTCAGGCAGACCTCGACGCCTTCGATCGCGTCGACCATCCTCTTGAACCCGTGGAAGTCCACGACCACATGGTGGTCCACCCGGATGTCCGTCAGCTTCTCGACCGTACGGATCGTGCAGGCCGAACCACCCGCCTCGAACGCGTGGTTGAACATCGTGAACATCGGCCCGGTGCGGCTGCCGTCCGGCCGCCGGCAGTCCGGCACGTCGACCATCAGGTCGCGGGGGATCGAGACGGCGGTCGCGCTGCGCCGGTCGGCCGCCAGATGCAACAGGATCGTGGTGTCGGAACGCTCGGTCCCCGAGTCCCGCCCGTACTTCCCGTTCCCGTGCCCCGAGCGCGTGTCCGACCCGATCAGCAGAATGTTCTGGGCGCCCCGCACCAACGGGGTCGGCCGCTCCTTCTCGTACCGCGCGAGCTCGTCCGCCGCCGTCGTGTCCGACGTGATGTTCCCGTCCAGCTTCTGGTACGCCACCCACCCGCCCCCGACGGCTCCGGCCACCACCAGGGCCGCCCCACCCAGGACCCACCGCACCCAGCGCCACCGGCGCCGCCGCCGTACGGCCCCGGCCTCGGGCCCGGGGAGCCTGCCTTCGGTGTCGGTCACTTCGGGTCCACCCCTCACGGCGTACGAGCGTGTCGTGTAGTTACGACGATGAGGGGGGAGGGGGTGCGGCGCGGCTCGGGTTGGGCCGAACGAGGTGTTTTCAGGGGTGTGTGACATTGTGCGGCTCCGCCGCGTGGGCGTGACCAGCCACAGACGGCCGTCAGACGCGCAATGACGTCAGTGACGCGGCGCCCCAAGCGGAGTGCTACCGCGAAATCGCAGTAACCCGCTCACTCTCGACGCGCTTGTCCACAGCCTCGCCCTCCAGCCGATCAAGGTTCCGGCACAGCACCACAGAACCTCCGGTGGCGAGCGGCGCGTACAACCCGGCGTTCAGTCCTTCCCACGTGTCGTAAGGCAGGGCGGACAGAATCCGCGACCCGGGCCCCGTCAGCCCGAGCCCCGTCGCCTCGTCCCGGGCCCGCTCGACAACCTCCGCCCCCGTGAACTCCCGCCCGGCGACGATCAGCGCGGGCTCCTCGGGGTCGACGGGGGCGTACGGGGCGAAACGGTCGCCCTGGGAGGGGACCTCGACGGCGTAGTCGGCGAAGCCGGCCGGGGCCTGCGGGAAGCGCCCGCCGAGGGGGCGCAGGGCGAGGGCGACGCGCTCACCGGAGCAGGCGCGGGCCGCGTCGAGGGTGTCGGGCCCGCTGACGACGAGGTCGGCCACCGCCGGTTCGCCGTCGACGTCGGCGATCACGCCCACCGAGGAGCAGGCGAGCAGCCACACCGCCGTCTGCCAGTGCGCGGGCAGCAGCAGCGCGAGCCGGTCACCGGGTTCGGCGGACAGGGAGTCCTGGAGGAGGTTGGCGGTCTTGGCCACCCAATTGGCGAAGGTGGCCACGGATAGTTCGACACGTTCGCCTGTGGCGTCGTCGTAGAAGGTCACCAGAGGGCGCGCGGGGTCCGCGGCGAGCGCGGATCGCAGCAGGTCGGCAGGGGTGCGGTCGGTGGCGTTCACGCGCGCAAGCGTACGCGGGGCCGGGGCGGCGGGAGGAAGGGGCGTGTCACCGGTTCGGCTGAGTGGGCCCGACGCCCCGTCAATTCTCGGATGGACATATATGTCTCACTATGTCAAGGATCAGGGACATGCGTAGTTTTTCTGCTTTCCTCGCTTCCGCGATCGGTGTCACCTGCGCCGCCGCCGTCGTCGTGTCGCTCCCGCTCGCCCTCTCCGCGTCCGCCGCGCCTCGCGCGTCCGATGCGTCCGCCGCGTCCGATGCGTCCGCCGCGTCCGATGTGTCCGCGCCCGGCAGTACTCAGTCGGTCCCCCTCACCCCGCTGGGCAGCGACCGCGCGGCCGGGCAGGGCGCGTTCGAACAGGGGATCGGGCGCCGGGGCGTACGGTCGTTCTCGCTGGTCGGCGTCGTATGGGACAACCCCGACGCGGAACTGCACGGCCGTGTCCAGGTCCGTACCCGGGCGACCGGCACGACCCACTGGTCCGGCTGGCAGGACATCGAGACGCACAACCACGCGCACGCGGCCGACCCGGACACCGCCGAGAGCGCCTCCGGCCGGGTGCGCGGATCCACGGCCCCGCTGTGGGTGGGCGACTCGGACGGCGTCGAACTCCGGGTGCGGGCCGAGGCGGAGGAGCGCACCGGCGCTTCGGGTGTCCAGGCGCTGCCGGACGGGCTGCGCCTCGAACTCGTCGACCCCGGAGACGGCCCGGGAGCCGGTCCAGGAGACGGCCCGGGAGCCGGTCCAGGAGACGGCCCGGGAGCCGGTCCAGGAGCCGGTCCCGGAGTCGCCTCCGGAGTCGCCTCCGGAGACGAACCGCCGCTCGCCGAACCGCCGCTCGCCGAACCGCCGCTCGCCGAACCGCCGCTCGCCGAACCGCCGCCCGCCGAACCGCCGCCCGCCGAGCCGCCGCCCGCCGGACCGGCACCCGAGGGCGCGCCCGTGGACACCCCGCGCATCCCGATGACCGTCGAGGGCGCCGCCGCGTCCGCCGTCAACGCCGAACTCGTACCACTGGGCGCCACCGTGATCCCGGCGCTGTCGAAGAAGGAGACCGACCAACAGGTCGTGGACGCGGCAGCGGAGGTGAAGAAGCCGTACATCGGACCGCGTCCGCGCATCATCACCCGGCGCGGCTGGGGCGCGAACGAGAAGCTGCGCGAGCGCGACTTCCTCTACACCAAGCGGGTCCAGGCGGCCTTCGTGCACCACACGGCGTCGGGCAACAACTACCGCTGCTCACAAGCCCCTTCGGTCATCCGCAGTATCTACCGCTACCACGTCGTGAGCAGTGGGTGGCGCGACATCGGCTACAACTTCCTCGTCGACAAGTGCGGAAACCTCTACGAGGGCCGGGCGGGTGGCGTGGCGAAGCCGGTCATGGGCGCCCACACCCTCGGCTTCAACACGAACAGCACGGGGGTCGCCGTTCTCGGCAGTTACGCGAGCACCAAGCCCCCCGCGGCCACGGTCAAGGCCATCTCGAAGCTGACGGCGTGGAAGCTCGGTCTGCACCAGGTGAATCCGCAGGGCAAGACATATCTGACATCGGGTGGCGGCAATCTCTACAGAAAAGGTAAGAAGGTGCGACTGAACGTGATCTCCGGCCACCGCGACGGCTTCGCCACCGAGTGCCCGGGCCAACACCTGTACGGCAAGCTCGGCGCGGCCCGCACGGACGCGGCGCGACTGCAGGGCCGTACCTGAGACGAACGGTCTGCACACACTGGCCGGCCGAAAAACAGTTCGGCCGGTCCTGGCAGGAAGCAGAGACGACAGGTGACTGAAGCGATCCTCCTGGTCGGCGGCAGAGGTACCCGGCTGCGTCCCCTCACGGTCCACACTCCCAAGCCGATGCTTCCGGCGGCCGGGGTCCCCTTCCTCACGCACCAGCTGGCGCGGGCACGGGCGGCGGGCGTCGACCACATCGTCCTCGCGACGTCCTACCTGGCCGAGGTCTTCGAACCGCACTTCGGCGACGGCTCCGCCCTGGGCCTCCACCTGGAGTACGTCACGGAGGAGGAACCGCTCGGCACGGGCGGCGCCATCCGCAACGTCGCCTCCCGGCTCCACTCGGGCCCCGAGGACCCGATCCTGGTCTTCAACGGCGACATCCTGACGGGCCTGGACATCGGCGCCCTGGTGGCCACGCACGAGTCGACGGCGGCGGACGTGTCCCTGCACCTGACGCAGGTCACGGACCCCAGGGCGTACGGCCTGGTGCCGACGGACGGGACGGGCCGGGTCACGGCCTTCCTGGAGAAACCCCAGACCCCGGAAGAGATCGTCACGGACCAGATCAACGCGGGCGCGTACGTCTTCCGCCGCTCCGTCATCGACACGATCCCGGCGGGCCGCCCGGTCTCGGTGGAGCGGGAAACGTTCCCGGACCTGCTCGCGGCAGGCGCCCACCTGCAGGGAATGGTGGACTCCACCTACTGGCTGGACCTGGGCACCCCGGCGGCCTTCGTACGAGGCTCGGCGGACCTCGTCCTGGGCCGTGCCCCTTCCCCCGCGGTCCCGGGCCGCTGCGGCGACCGCCTGATCCTCCCCACCGCCCACGTGGCAGGCGACGCCAAGCTCACCGGCGGCACGGTCGTGGGCGAGGGCGCGCTGGTCGGCGAAGGCGCACGCCTCTCCGGCAGTACCGTCCTGGCCGGCGCCGTCGTCGAGCCCGGCGCCGTCATCACCGACTCCCTCATCGGCGCCCGCGCCCGCATCGGCCAACGCTCCATCCTCACCGGCGCCGTCATCGGCGACGGCGCCGTCATCGGCGCCGACAACGAACTCCACACCGGCGTACGCGTCTGGTGCGACGCCCACATCCCCAAAGCCGCCCTCCGCTTCTCACCGGATCAGTGAGCGGGGGCGCCCCGTCAGGGGCGCGGGGCTGTATCGATATGCGGCTCCGCCGCGTGGGCGCGACCAGCCACACACAACCCGCACTCACCCCACAACCCACACCACCCACCCGAACCACCCCACCCACCCGCTCACAGCCCACCCACCCCACACCCCTCCAAGCGGGGGTCCGGGGGCGGCAGCCCCCAAGCGGGGTCGAAGGGGCGCAGCCCCTGGAGGATGGGAACGGGTAGGGGCGGCGGGGGCGAAAACAACCCCGCACAGCAACCGGCACACACAACCGCCCGCCCCTACAACCGCCCAATATCCCCCCGCGGCATCCGCGGAACCCGCCGCGCCGGCCCCCGCCCACTCAACAAAATGAACCGAGCCGCCCGATGCCGCTGCCCCGCATACGGCTCCAACAGCGACAACATCACCGCGTCATCCGCATCCCGATCCCCCGCCAACGCAAACCCCACAATCCCCGGCAGATGCAGATCCCCCACAGTCACCGCGTCCGCCGCCCCATGACTCCGCTGCACGGTCTCCGCCGAGGTCCACGGCCCCACCCCCGGCACCACCTCCAACCGAGCCCGCGCCTCGACCGGCGACATCCCGACGGCCTCCTCCAACCGCCCCGCCACCCCGACCGCCCGCAACACCGCCGAGGCCCGCTTGTTGTCCACCCCGGCCCGATGCCACTCCCAGGACGGAATCAGGGCCCACTCCCGAGGCCCGGGCATGACACACATCCCCCCGGGCACGGGCCCAGGCGCCGTCTCCCCGTACTTCCGCACGAGCAACCGCCACGCCCGATACGCCTCATCCGTCGTCACCTTCTGCTCCAGAATCGACGGAATCAACGACTCCAACACCAGCCCGGTCCGCGTCAACCGCAACCCCGGCCGCCGCCGCCAAGCCATCGCGACCACCCGATGCCGAGGCGAGAACGCGGACGGATCGTCCAACGCCCCCAGCAACTCCGGAACCCGGTCGAGCAGCCACTCACCCCCCGGCCCCCACGCCTCCGCCGACACCACCCCACCCCGCAGCGCGACCCGCAGGGTCCCGGGCCCCACCGGCGTACGGCTCGCCCGCCACACGGCCCCGTCCGGCGTCGTACGGAACGTCGGATCCCCGGGCCCACGCCGCAACGGCCCGAGCACCAGCCCGAGATCGAGCGGCCCCTCCGGCACCCACGTCCGGCTCCGCCCAGGCCCCACCGGAGGTTTCGGCACACCTCCGGGCACGACAACATGCCCACCACGCACACTCGTACGCGTGGGCCGAGGCGCGAAACGTCCTGCCACGAACAAGGTCCCGGGATCCGAAGTAACAGAAACAACAACAACGGGCAGCGACGTACGGCCGTATCACCGCACCTCAACAGCCGTATCACCACACCACGACAGCGATATCACCGCACCTCGACAGCCATTCACCGCACCTCGATAAAGGCCCCCGCATCCCGCTCACCCCGAGCCCTCGGCTCCTCCGCCGCATGGCCCACCGCCACGGCCCCCATCGGGTCCCACCCCTCCGGCAGCCCCAGCACCTCCCGTACGACATCCCGGCAGAACATCGTCGACGACACCCACGCGGACCCGAGCCGCTCCCCGGCCAGCGCGACGAGGAAGTTCTGCACCCCGGCCCCGGCGGCGACAACGAACATCTCCCGCTCGGCCCCGTCCCGCCGCGCGTCCCCGTACGTGTGCGACCCGTCCATCACGAGACACGGCACCACCAGATACGGCGCGTTCCGCAGCACATCCCCCCGCCGCACCCGCTTCGCGATGGACTCCTCGGTCTTCCCGTCCCGCCGCAGATCCGCGATCCACGCGTCCCGCATGGCGTCGAGCAGCCGTATCCGCGACTCCGCCGACTCAAGGAGCACGAACCGCCAAGGCGTCGTATGGTGCGGCGCCGGCGCGGTGACGGCCGCGGCCACGGCCCGCCGTACTGCACCGGGGTCGACGGCCTCGTCGGTGAACGCCCGTACGGTACGCCGCTGGGTCACCGCCAGCCGTACCGCCTCGGACGTACCGAGCCGGAACAAGTCGTCCCGCGCGTCCCGCACCATCGCCCGCGCCCCCTCACCGTCGTCCTCGGCCACCACGTGCCCCAGCCCGCGCACCACGGCGACGGGCAGCCCGGAGGCCTTCCCCTTGACCAGATCCCCGGCGGCGGCCAGCTCGTCGGCGGTCGCGACGACGGTCGCGCTGAGCGGATTGCCGTACGAGTCCGTCCCGCCCCGCAGATCGTCGAGCACGCGCACGCCCGCGGCCCCGATGGCCACATCCGTCAGACCACTGCGCCAGGGCCGCCCGAAGGTGTCCGTGACGACGACCCCGACGTCGACCCCGAGCACGTCACGCAGCCCCTGCCGCAGCGCACGCGCGGAGGCGTCCGGGTCCTCGGGCAGCAACAGCACGGTCCCGGCAGGGGTGTTGGAGGCGTCGACCCCGGCGGCGGCCATCACCAGCCCCTGCCGGTTCTCGACGATCCGGAACGGCCCCCGCCGCGCCACGACCCGTACGGTCTCGGCGTCGATGGCGGCCTCCCGGTCGGTGGCCTCGACGATCCGCCCCTCCGCCTTGGACACGATCTTCGAGGTGATGAGCAGCACATCACCGTCGACGAGCCCCGGCTCCGCGGCTGCGACGAGCTTGGCGAGATCGTCGCCCGGCCGGACCTCGGGTATCCCGTCCACGGCCCACACCCGGTAGCCGGATGCGGCCCCCGAAGACTGATGAGCCGGGGGCCCTGCGGTAACGCTCGCACCCCGGCCCTCGACCACACGCTCGGACGGCCCGACCGCTCCGCCACCGCCCAGCTGACCGCCCCCGGCCGCTCCGCCCGCGCGGGGTGCACCACCACCCGGGCTCCCCGCCCCCTCGGCAAGCCCGCTGTTCACGCTCTCCGGACTCTGGGAAGGCCCGTTGCTCAGGCGTTTCGCACTCTCGGGGGGCTCGCTGTTCAGGCGCCCCGCCCCCTCGGAAATCCCGCCGCTCAAACCCCCCGCACCTCCTCCGCCAATGCCAGCGCCTCCCCGGCCATCCGGGCCGCCGCGTCCACGTCGGACATCATCAGCGGCACGGCGCGGCACCGGATCCCCGCCGTCTCGACCCGCTCGACCGCACCCGCGTCCACCGTGTCGACCAGCCACCCGTCCAGCAGCCCCGACCCGTAGTGCTCGGCGACAGCCGCCGCCGTGGAGTCGACGCCGACCGCGGCGAGCACCTTGTCGGCCATGCCGCGCACGGGTGCGTCCCCGACGATGGGGGAGAGGCCGACGACGGGCACCCCGGCGTCGGCGATCGCCTCGCGTATGCCGGGCACGGCGAGGATCGTGCCGATGGAGACGACGGGGTTGGACGGCGGGAAGAGGACGACGTCCGACTCGGCGATGGCCTCCAGGACACCCGGCGCGGGCTTCGCCTGCTCGGCGCCCACCGGCACGATCGCCTCGGCGGGCACAGAGGCCCGCAGTCGTACCCAGTACTCCTGGAAGTGGACCGCCTTGCGCTCGCCGTCGACCTCGACGGCGACATGCGTCTCGACCCGGTCGTCGGACATCGGGATGAGCCGCACCCCGGGCTTCCACCGGTCGCACAGCGCCTCGGTGACGGCGCTCAGCGGATAGCCCGCGCCCAGCATCTGGGTGCGCACGATGTGCGTGGCGAAGTCCCGGTCCCCGAGCCCGAACCACTCCGGCCCCACGCCGTACGCGGCAAGCTCCTCCTTGAGATGGAACGTCTCGTCGGCCCGGCCCCAGCCCTGCTCCTCGTTGATGCCGTCGCCGAGCGTGTACATCACCGTGTCGAGGTCCGGGCAGACCTTCAGCCCGAAGAGGTGGATGTCGTCCCCGGTGTTGCCGATGACCGTGACGTCCGCCTCCGGCGCGGCCTGCTTCAGACCACGCAGGAACCGGGCACCACCGATGCCGCCTGCCAGAACCACAATGCGCATGGGAGCAAGTCTGGCAGGCGGGTACGACAACGCGTCGGCCGGTCGCGGCCACGCGCGGTTTTCGGCCGGGTGACACGGGATGCCGGGTGACACGGGAAGCCGGGAGGCACGGGATCAAGGAGCCACGGGATCAAGGAGCCACGGCCTCCACCGGCCTGCCGTGCGGTTCCCCCGCCGCGCAGGCGGAGGCGCGCATCGGCATCTCGGTCAGCCCCGGGTAGTACACGTGCAGGCTGACGGCGGGTTCGAGCGCGTCATTCACGACCTCGTGTACATACCCCGGCGCGAAAACCCGCTGCGCACCGGCGCCGAGCGCGCGCGTGCCCCGCTCGGTGCGCTCGGTCAGGGTGCCGTCGAGGACGGTCAGTACGCCGGAGGAGCGGCCGTGGTCGTGCGGTTCGCTGCCCTGTCCGGGCACCCAGGACAGCAGCCACACCTCGTAGCCGGGTCCGGTGCGCAGCCGGTGGTACCAGCGGGAGGTGGCGTCGTACTGGACGAGGTGCTCCCACTGGGAGCGGTCGGCGGCGATGGAACGGGCGAGGCCGACGAACTCGGCCACGGTGACCGGGTGCTCGCGGGGGGCCTGGAGGAGGTGCGGTACTTCGAGGATGTCGCCGGCGATCTGCAGGTCGCTGTCGCTGTTCATGGGGTGCTGTGATTCCTCGGCGGAGAGTGCGGAGAGCATGGGGCCGGGTGTCGCGGACGGTCCGCCCGGGTCACGGACGTCACGTGTGCCCTGATGTGGGCGTTGGGGAACAAGCAGCCGAGTCGCGGTGGACTCAGTGGCAGCCGGAGCGCGTTGGGCTCAACAGCCGGAACAGCGACAGCTACAGCGAGCGCGGGCAGCACCGAGGGACCCGGCGGGGCGGGTCGAGGTGAGTGCCAAGTTCGCGAGCATGCCCACAAGGACAGCGGTTCACACCTCAGCTGTCAACTTGACGTCCGGAATATGGGAGATGTTTCACCTCATCCGGTTCATCTGGCAGATGAAAGGTTTGTTCAAGGACCCCTGGGGACACATGGCGCACAACCGGGCGCACGGACCTCGTGGCGGTTGTCCGGAACGAGATCGAACTTCTGGGCGTCCTTCCCCGTAAGGGAAGGGAGACCGCTCCGCACCCTGCTGCCGTCAGGCCACTGTCAAGGTTTATGCCGATTTGAACACTTTCCGCATGGCCTTGGTTCCGCAGAGTGAATAAGGGACCCAATAGCAGATCTCGGCTTGACTCGCCCGTAGCAGCACACTTGTAATTTCACTCGTGTCGTTCAGCCGAAATCGGTAACGGCAGCACCACGGGGACGCGAAGACAGACGAGGGGCGCACATGACCGAGCTCGTGCAGCAACTGCTGGTCGACGACGCGGACGAGGAACTCGGCTGGCAGGAGCGCGCGCTGTGCGCCCAGACCGATCCCGAGTCCTTCTTCCCCGAGAAGGGCGGCTCGACCCGCGAGGCCAAGAAGGTCTGCCTCGCGTGCGAGGTCCGCTCCGAATGCCTCGAATACGCGCTCGCCAATGACGAGCGGTTCGGCATCTGGGGCGGCCTGTCGGAGCGCGAGCGCCGCCGCCTGAAGAAGGCCGCCGTCTGACCTGGCCGTTCGAACCAAACGGCGCACACCCTTACGTAACGAACGGCCCGTCGCCGGTGGGTTGTCCACAGGCGGCGGGCCGCGATCTTGTCCAGCCGTTAGTGTGGGCCTCCGTCCAAGACGTCCCGCCGCCACCTGTGGGCACAGACGTCCACCGCAGTCCATCGAACCGGGGCCCGTACCTCGATGTCCGTGCACAGCCACACGGCAGCCCACCAGACCGCTGCCACAGCGTCGTTCGACCCGACCCGTCCGCCCGAGTTCCCGCGTCACGTGGTGACCGCGGTGCTCGTCGCCCACGACGGCGCCCGCTGGCTGCCCGAGGCGCTCGCCGGGCTGCTCGGACAGGAGCGCCCCGTCCAGAACGCCATGGCGGCCGACACCGGTAGCGCGGACGCCTCCGCCCAGCTGCTCACCGAGGCTCTCGGCGCCGACCGGGTCCTCCATCTCGCCCGGCGCACCGGTTTCGGCCAGGCTGTCGACGAGGTCAACCGCACCGCCGGCGTGCTCACTCCGGACGAGCTGACGTACCTCAAGCGCCCCAGCGGCTGGGACCCCGTCACGCGCACGTGGCGCGACGACGCGTACGACATGCCGGAGCTCCCCCACGGCGAGCCCGAGCAGTGGCTGTGGCTCCTGCACGACGACTGCGCCCCCGAACCGGACGCCCTCGCCCAGCTCCTGAGGGTCGTCGAGCACGAGCGCGAGCTGGGCCGGGACGACATCGCAGTCGTCGGCCCCAAGCTGCGCGGCTGGTACGACCGCCGCCAGCTCCTCGAAGTCGGCGTCACCATCGCCAACTCCGGCCGCCGCTGGACCGGCCTGGACCGCCGCGAACAGGACCAGGGCCAGCACGACCACGTCAAACCCACGCTGGCCGTGTCCACCGCCGGCATGCTGATCCGCCGCGACGTCTTCGACCAGCTGGGCGGCTTCGACCGGCGGCTGCCCCTGATGCGCGACGACGTCGACCTGTGCTGGCGCGCCACGGCCGCCGGCCACCGCGTCCTCGTCGCCCCCGAAGCCGTCGTACGGCACGCCGAGGCGGCCTCCCGAGAGCGCCGCACCGTCGACTGCGTGGGCCGCAGCGCCGCCTCCCCGCACATGGTCGACAAGGCGGGCGCCGTCTACACGCTGCTCGTCAACTCCCGTACGGCACAGCTGCCCTGGGTGCTGTTCCGGGTCGTGCTCGGCACCCTGCTGCGGACCGTCGCCTACCTCGTCGGCAAGGTCCCCGGACAGGCCGTCGACGAGATCCGGGGCCTTCTGGGAGTCCTGCTGCGGCCCGAGCGGATCATCGCCGGGCGGCGCAGGAGAGGCAGCCCCCAGGCCGACAAGGGCGAGCTGCGCCCGCTGTTCCCGCCGCCCGGCGCGACCGTACGGGCCACCGTCGAGCAGGCCGCGGGCAACCTGGTGGGCCGCTCCGACCCCGAGGTCGCCTCGGGCGGACGGCACGGCGGAGCGGTGGAGTCCGGGCCCGGCGGAGACGATGCCGACTTCCTGGAAGTCGAACAGTTCGCCCGGCTCAAGCGCGTCGCCCGCAAACCCGGCCCGGTGCTCTTCGCGGTCCTGCTGCTCGTCTCGCTCGTCGCCTGCCGCGCACTGCTCGGCTCGGGCGCGCTCGCGGGCGGCGCGCTGCTGCCCGCCCCCGCCGACTCCTCCGGTCTGTGGGCGCGCTATCTCGACAGCTGGCATCCGGTGGGTGCGGGGGGCTCGCAGTCCGCGCCGCCGTATCTCGCGCTCGTCGCCATGCTCGCCTCGCTGCTCCTCGGCTCCACCGGGCTCGCGGTCACCCTCCTGCTCGTGGCCTCCGTACCGCTGGCCGGCTGCACCGCGTACTTCGCCTCGCGGTCCCTCATCCCCTCGCGGCTGCTGCGCGCCTGGGCGGCCGTCGTCTACGCCTTCCTGCCCGCCGCCACCGGCGCCCTCGCGGGCGGCCGCATCGGCACCGCCGTCCTCGCGGTCCTGCTGCCGCTCATGGCGCGCGCGGGCGTGGTGGCCGCCGGCCTCGCCTCGCCGACGGGGCGCGGAAGCTGGCGGGCCACCTGGGCGTACGCGCTGCTGCTGACGATCACCACCGCGTTCACGCCGGTCGTGTGGCCCATCGCGCTGATCCTCGGCGTCGCGCTCCTCGTGGTGCGCCGCGGCGACATCACCGCCTACGGGCTCCGCTTCCTCGCCCAGCTCGGCACCCCGCTGCTGATCCTCGCCCCCTGGTCGCTGACGCTGCTGCCGTTCGGCTTCTTCAAGGAAGCCGGCCTGGAGTACGGCGCGAGCACGGCCTCCGCGTCCGACCTGCTCGGTGCCAGCCCCGGCGGGCCCGGCACGGTCAGCGGGCTGATGCTCATCGGCGTCGTCCTGGCCGCGCTGGCCGCCCTGCTGCGCTCCGAGCGTCAGTTCGGAATCTGGACGGCCTGGGTCACCGCCCTGGTGGCACTCGTCTTCGCGATCCTCTCCAACAGCTCCACCTGGGCCGGACCCGCCACCCTCGTCTACGGCATCGCCCTCCTCGCCGCCGCCCTGATGGGCGCCGACGGGGCACGCGCGCGCGTGGCCGAGCAGAGCTTCGGCTGGCGTCAGCCACTGGCCGCGCTCATCGCCTTCGCCGCCGCTGCCGGGCCGCTGCTCGTGGCCGCCGGGTGGATGATCGGCGGCGCCGACGGGCCCCTGGAGCGCCGCGACCCGGTGCAGGTGCCCGCGTTCGTCGCCGAGGAGAGCGGCACGCGCGACCAGGCCCGCACCCTGGTCCTCGACAGTGACTCCACCACGCGCGTCGGCTACACCCTGGTCCGCGGCTCCGGCGTCCGCCTCGGCGACGCCGAACTCGCGGCGGAGGCCGGCGAGAACACGCAGCTCGACAACGTCGTCGCCAACCTCGTCGCAGGCTCCGGCGCCGACCAGGCCGACGAACTCGGCGGCTTCGCCGTCCGCTACGTCCTCGTCCACAAAGGCGCGCCCCGCGAGATCGGCCGCGTCCTGGACGCCACGCCCGGCCTGACCCGGCTCAGCCAGCAGGACGGCAGCGCCCTGTGGCGCCTGGACCGCCAGGTCGCCCGCGCCACCATCGTCGCCGACTCCGGCGAACCGCAGCCCATCGCGGCGGGCCCCGTCGAGATCCACACCGACATCCCCACCGGCGACTCGGGCCGCGTCCTGCGCCTCGCCGACACCGCCGACGAGGGCTGGACGGCCACCCTGGACGGCAAGCCGCTCACCCCCACCACGGTCGACGGCTGGGCCCAGGGCTTCCGGCTCCCGGAGTCCGGCGGCAAGCTGGACGTCGTCTTCGACGCCCCCCTGAGCCACACCGGCTGGCTGTGGGCACAGGGCTCGCTCGCCGTCGTCCTCGTGGTTCTCGCCCTCCCCGGCCGCCGCCGGGACGTCGACGACGACCTCCCCGAGGAGCCGTCGCCCGTGCCCGCACAGGACATCACCGGCGACGGCCGCCGCGCCCGCCGCCTGCGCGCCCAGGCGGAGGCCGAGGCCGAACAGTCCGCAGACCCCACCCTGCCTCCTCCGGAGGAGGAGGCCCCCGCCCCGGTCCCGCAGCAGCCGGCCTACGGAGAGTGGGACACCCCGAGCTACGCGGGCGCCGAACAAAGCCAGTACGACCAGTACGACCAGGCGGCCTACCAGGGCACCCAGCAGTACCCGGCGGGCACGTACGAGCAGCCGTACCAGGCGGACCCGTACCAGGGCGGCCAGTACGACCCGTACGCCTACGGGAGCACGACACCGTCGTACGACCAGACGTACGACCAGGGCTACCAGATGCCGTACGACCCGTCGCACGGCACCGACGACAGTGAGCGCCCCGACGGGAGCCAGCAGTGAACCGCACGACCCTGTCCCTGATCGCCGGCGTCACCGCGCTCGCCGGCGTCACCGGCTTCGCCGTACTGAACGAGCCCACCGCCCCCGGCAGCGACACCACCGCCAAGGCGGCCGCCCAGCTGCCCGTGGAGCGCACGAGCCTGCTCTGCCCCCAGCCGAGCACGTCGGGCGTGGCGAAGACGACGTACACGTCGTTCACGCCGGTCACGGAGGGCACGGGAGACGACGGCACGGCCGAACTCGTGGCGGCGGGGAAGAAGAAGCCGGCGAAGGAGAAGCCGGCGAAGGGGAAGGCCGCCAAGCCTGTCGTCGAGCCCAAGGAGCCCGGCAAGCCGGTCGCCAACACCGTCGACGGCTCCGGCACGCCCGCGCTGCTCGGCACGGCCGAGGGACGGTTCGCGCCCGGCTGGACCGTCCAGGAGACCACCGAGGTCGCCGCGGGCAACGGTCGCGGTCTGCTCGGCACCAACTGCACCGCCCCGGACACCGAGTTCTGGTTCCCCGGCGCCGGCACGGCCGAGAACCGCACCGACTACGTCCATCTGACCAACCCGGACGACTCCGCCGCCGTCGTCGACATCGAGCTCTACGGCAAGGACGGCACCCTCGAATCGACGGTGGGGGAGGGCATCACGGTCCAGCCGCTCTCCAGCGAGCCGGTCCTGCTCCCCACGCTGGCCGAGGGCAAGGAGCCGGACGTGACCGTGCACGTGAGCGTGCGCAGCGGCCGGGTCGCCGCGGCGGTCCAGTCCCTGGACGACAAGCTGGGCGGCGACTGGCTGGCGCCCTCCACGGACCCGGCGGGCAGCCTGGTCCTGCCCGGCATCCCGAAGGACGCGACGGCGGTCCGCCTGGTCGCCTTCGCCCCCGGCGACACCGACGCCGACCTCAAGGTCCGCCTGGCCTCCCCCTCCGGCCCGATCACCCCGGCCGGCAACGAGACCCTTCACGTGAAGGCCGGCATGACGGCCGCCGTCGACCTCGGCGACATCACCCGAGGCGAGGCGGGCTCCTTGGTCCTGACCCCCACGGGCACCTCCGTCCCGGTCGTGGCCGCCCTCCAGGTCATCCGGGGCAAGGGTGCCAAGCAGGAGTCGGCCTTCATCCCGGCCGCCCGCCCGGTCGGCGCCCGCGCCACCACCGTCGACAACCGCGCCAAGGGCACCACCCTCGCCCTGACCGCCCCGGACCGCACGGCCGAGGTCAGGGTCACCGCTTCCGAGGGCACCGAGGGCGGCACCTCGGCGACGCAGACCTTCACGATCAAGGCCGGCACGACGGAGAACGTCGAGTTCCCGGTCCCCGAGGGCCTGAAGGGCACCTACGCCCTGACCGTCGAGCCGACCTCCGGGGGCCCTGTCTACGCCTCCCGCATGCTCGCGATCACGGTGGGCGGTGTGCCCGCCTTCACCGTCCAGACCCTGCCGGACGACAGGGGGACGGTGGCGGTACCGGAGGCGGAACAGGACTTGGCGGTACTGCAGAAGTAGAGCGCCTCGGCAGCAGGCATCTCCGTAGCAGGGCCTCTCGGCAGGAGGCGCCTCAGTCCTCGCCGTACCGAGGGTCCACCGTCTCCGGGGTGAGCCCCAGCAGTTCGGCCACCTGCTCCACCACGACCTCGTGAACCAGCGCGGCCCGCTCGTCGCGCCCCTTGGTACGGATCTCGACCGGCCGCCGGTAAACGACGACCCGCGCGGGACGCCCTTCACGGGCGGGGACGATGCCCCCCAGAGGCACGGCCTCGTCGTTCCAGGGCCCACCGGGCCCGTCGAGCCGCGGCACTTCGAGTACCAGAAAATCGATGTCCGCCAGTTGCGGCCACCGCCGCTCGAGCCGCTCCACGGAGTCCTGCACCAGATCCGCGAACACCTCGGCACGGCTCGCGGCGAGCGGCACCTGCGGCGGCGCGATCGGACCGCGCATGCCCCGGCCGTGCCGGTCACGGCGGCGGGGCCCGGGTGCGGCGGCACGGGGCGGTACGGGGTTGTCCATCACCTCCGAAGAGTAATCCCCAGGAGGTCCACACTCCCGAACCCGCTCGGGGACCCGGCCGCGCGCCTCGCCCGGAGGCGCTGGAGAGGGCCCGGAGAGGGCCCGGAGGAGGGTCGTACGGCATGTCGGCGGATGACCATTCCAGCCAAGGTTGGGCTCGATTCCGTATCTCTCCGAGACCGTCGAACTCGCGGCAATTGATAGGGTTTGCGGAAACTCGTGATCGTACTCAGGGTGTTCGGTATCCCGAATGACCTCTTCCGCACAGGTCAGGAAGGTGTGTCCAGAGGGGCGTGTGGGGCGTTTCACACCACGACACGGTGGAGTGACCTGGTGGAGAGTCGTCGCGGCCCGCTCAAGAGTGCGGTACCGTCCAACATCGTGAGCCCTGTACGTCGCTGTTCGCGCACCGCTTGCGGCCGTCCCGCCGTCGCGACGCTGACGTACGTCTACGCCGACTCGACCGCGGTCCTCGGCCCGCTCGCCACCTACGCCGAACCTCACTGCTACGACCTGTGCGCCGAGCACTCCGAGCGCCTCACCGCCCCGCGCGGCTGGGAGGTCGTACGGCTCCTCGACGGCTCGGCCCCCGCCCGGCCCAGCGGTGACGACCTGGAAGCGCTTGCCAACGCCGTACGCGAGGCCGCCCGTCCGCAGCAGCGCGCCGCCGAGGCCGGCGGGAGCGCGCGTACGGCCGACCCGATGGAGGTCGCCCGCCGCGGCCACCTGCGGGTGCTGCGCTCCCCGGACAACTGACCGGGAACAACTGACCGGGAATAGGTGACAGGGAACAGCTGACAGGCGGCAACTGGCCACCGGCAAGCGACAACTGACAGGCGAGATTCGGCCCCTGTCGCGGACGCTCGCCGAACTCCCTTCCCCATGCGCGGGTTTCACTCGTCGGCGCACACGCATTGACGCGAGGTTGTCGCGGACGCAAGCATTCCGCGTACGCGCGAGAAATCGCTTTCCGCGTCGCGGAATCCGGGGATCCCGGGGGCGCCCGTGTACATCCAGGAACTGGAGCCCGTGGCCGACTCGCTCAGCCTCTCCACGCTCATCGCGACCCTGCCCCTGCCCCTCGCCATCGTCCTGGTCCTGCTGGGCGGTGTCCGCATGTCCGCATGAAGGCCCACAGAGCGGGCCTGATCGGGCTCGTGGCGGCCGCGCTGGTCGCCTCTCGCGGTACGGCATGCCGATCGGCCAGACGCTCTCAGGAGCCGTCCAGGGGGCCACCTTCGGGCTCTTCCCCATCATGTGGATCGTCGTCAACGCCCTGTGGGTGTACCGGATGACCGTCCGCACCCGGCACTTCGACATCCTCCGCCGCAACTTCGGGTGGCTCTCCGACGACCCGCGCTTCCAGGCGCTCGTCGTGGCGTTCTGCTTCGGCGCGCTCCTGGAAGCCCTCACGGGCTTCGGCGCGCGGGTCGCCATTCTGCTCGGTGATGCCCGTCGCCCTCGGCTTTGAACCGGTGCGTGCGGCCGTGGTCGCGCTGATCGCCAACACCGCACCGGTCGCCTTCGGCGCCATGGGCACCCCGGTCGTGACACTCACCCAGGTCACCGAACTGCCCCTGGACACCGTCGCCTCGTGGTGGGCCGTCAGACACCGCTGCCGGCCCTCGTGGTGCCGTTCGGCCTGGTCGGCCTGGTCGACGGGCGGCGCCATCAGAAGGGGCCGCGCGAAGCGCGTCGTTGAGGGGCGGTGATCGGGTGACGGGCGGGAGTGAGACCTGGGTGCCCGCCCTGGTGTGCGGAATCGCCTTCGCCCTGGGCCAGTTCGTCGCGTCCAACTACGTCTCCGCCCAACTCGCCGACATCGGAGCCGCCTTGATGGGTGCGGGCGCCCTGGTCGCCGTACCCCACGCGCGCAGGCCCGCCGCCGAACCCGTACGCGCCGCGGTCCTCACCGGCGTAAGCAGCGAGGACCTGGACGAGGAGGACCGCCGCGCGAAGTCGCGCGCGCCTACGCCCCGTACGCCCCATACGCGCTGATCGTCGCCATCTTCGCCATCTTCTCCATCGCCCAACTCCCCGTCGTGAAGGACTGGCCGGCCGAGGCGACCCGCACCTTCGACTGGCCGTTCCTCAACGTGACCGACCCGGACGGCAACCCGGTCGGCGGCAACATCTTCACCTGGCCGATCGTCTCCACCGGCGGCACCCTGGTGCTGCTCGCCGAGCTGCGCACGGCGGTCGTACCGGGGGTCCACGCGCGCGTGGTCGTCAAGGAGTGGGCGGCCACCGTGCGCGAACTGCGGTTCGTGATCCTCACGGTGACGTCCGTACCGGCCCTTGCGTACGTGATGAACCTCTCCGGACAGGCCGCCACGATCGGCCACTTCGTGGCGGCGACCGGGGCCGGGCTCGCCTTCCTGTCGCCCGTGCTCGGGTGGTTCGGCGTCGTGGTCTCCGGCTCGGGCACGTCGGCCAACGCGCTCTTCGGTGCCCTCCAGGTGAGCGCCGCCCGCGAGTCGGGCTTCTCGCCGGAACTCCTCGCCGCCGCCAACAGTTCCGGTGGTGTACTCGGCAAGATGATCTCCCCGCAGAACCTGACCATCGCGTGCGCGGCGGTCGGGCTCGCGGGCCGCGAGGGTGATCTTCTGCGCAAGGTGCTGCCGTGGAGCCTCGGGCTGCTGCTGGTGATGTGCCTGATCGTGGTGGGTCGGAGCTCGCCCGTACTGGAGTGGATGCTTCCGTGAGACGGCACAGCTGACTGTCACTTACGGCAGGTAGTTTGGGGTCATCGATGAGGACTTCAGGAGGGTTGGTCGTGGCTGCTGATCTGTCGACGATCGTGAAGGCGTACGACGTACGCGGAGTGGTCCCCGACCAGTGGGACGAGCCACTGGCCGAGCTCTTCGGAGCGGCCTTCGCCCAGGTCACGGGCGCGGACGCCCTCGTGACCGGGCACGACATGCGGCCCTCGTCGCCGGGGCTCTCACGTGCCTTCGCGCGCGGGGCGGCCGCCCGTGGGGTGAACGTGACCGAGATCGGCCTGTGTTCGACCGACCAGCTCTACTACGCCTCGGGCGCCCTGAACCTGCCCGGCGCGATGTTCACCGCCTCCCACAATCCCGCGCAGTACAACGGCATCAAGATGTGCCGCGCGGGCGCCGCGCCGGTCGGCCAGGACACGGGCCTGGCCGAGATCCGCGAACTGGTCGAGTCCTGGACCGACTCGGGCGCCCCGGAGCCCGCCGCGACGCCGGGAACGATCACGCAACGCGACACGTTGGAGGACTACGCGGCGCACCTCCGCTCCCTCGTCGACCTCGCCTCCATCCGCCCGCTGAAAGTCGTCGTCGACGCCGGCAACGGCATGGGCGGCCACACCGTCCCCACGGTCTTCGCCGGCCTGCCCCTCGACCTCGTCCCGATGTACTTCGAGCTGGACGGCACCTTCCCGAACCACGAGGCCAACCCCCTCGACCCCGCCAACATCGTCGACCTCCAGAAGCGCGTCCGCGAGGAGAGCGCCGACCTCGGCATCGCCTTCGACGGCGACGCGGACCGCTGCTTCGTGGTCGACGAGCAGGGCGCTCCGATCTCCCCCTCCGCCATCACGGCCCTGGTCGCGGCCCGCGAACTCGCCAAGCACGGTGGCAAGGGCACGATCATCCACAACCTGATCACCTCCTGGTCCGTCCCGGAGGTCGTCAAGGAGAACGGCGGCACACCGGTCCGCACCCGCGTCGGCCACTCCTTCATCAAGGCCGAGATGGCCCGCACCGGCGCGATCTTCGGAGGCGAACACTCCGCCCACTACTACTTCGCCGACTTCTGGAACGCCGACACGGGCATGCTCGCCGCCCTGCACGTCCTGGCGGCCCTCGGCGGCCAGGAAGGCCCCCTCTCCTCCCTGGTGGCCCAGTACGACCGCTACGCGGCCTCCGGCGAGATCAACTCCACGGTCGACGACCAGACAGGCCGCCTGGCCGCCCTGAAGACCGCCTTCGAAGGCCGTGAAGGCGTCGAACTCGACGAACTGGACGGCCTGACCGTCTCCTCCGCCGACTGGTGGTTCAACGTCCGCCCCTCCAACACAGAACCCCTGCTCCGCCTCAACGCCGAGGCCCGCGACGAGACCACGATGACCAAGATCCGGGACGAGGCGCTGGGGATCATCAGAGGCTGACGCCACGGGAGGGCAGGGCGACGATGGGGGGGTTGGAGGAGAACGGCTGACGGGAGCCATCCACCACCCTCCCGCACATTCCCACCCACCCAGCGGCACTTGTCATCCAACCCGAGCCCCTCCAGCCTGTCCGGCGTTTGAGGACGAAGCCGCCAGGCCGACAGACCACCCACTCAGCAGTACTCGTCATCCCACCCCAGCCCCCTCCAGCCTGTCCGGCGTTTGAGGACGAAGCCGCCAGGCCGACAGACCACCCACTCAGCAGTACTCGTCATCCCACCCCAGCCCCCTCCAGC
>NZ_JBSFUU010000082.1:0-44169 GCF_053591955.1 Streptomyces sp. NPDC002845
GCGGTGAGGGCCTCTGCCCGCCGACCCACCGCCGACAGGAAAGCCCCGAGGTTGGACAGCGAGCGCGCGAGGTCGGGTTCGTAGGCGGCCGGGTTATCGGCCGCGAGCCGACGCCGGATCTCCACGGCCTGCTCGGTGGCGGTGAGGGCTTCGGCCCGACGACCCACCGCCGACAGATCGCCGCCGAGGTTGGACAGCGAGCGCGCGAGGTCGGGTTCGTAGGCGGCCGGGTTATCGGCCGCGAGCCGACGGTAGACCTCCACCACCTGCTCGGTGGCGGTGAGGGCCTCTGCCCGCCGACCCACCGCCGACAGGAAAGCCCCGAGGTTGGACAGCGAGCGCGCGAGGTCGGGTTCGTAGGCGGCCGGGTTGTCGGCCACCAGCCGACGGTAGACCTCCACGGCCTGCTCGGTGGCGGTGAGGGCCTCCGCCCGCCGACCCACCGCCGACGACATCGCGCTCAGGTTGCTGAGGATCGCAGCGTGCCGTGGGTTGTCGGCTAGGCCTTCGGTAATCGCCTTCCCCACTAGAATGATGGCTTGGTCTAGGTCGGCGAGCGAGCCGCTCCGCTCGAACCGAGCCCCCAGCGCCTCACTCAGGTTGAGCAAGAGAGCTGATCGGTCAGGATGACCGTGCGGAGCAGTTTCCGCCGCTTCTCGGAAGGCAGATACCGCGGCGTCTAGGTCGGCGAGCGAGCCGCTCCGCTCGAACCGAGCCCATGTGGCGGATGCCAGGTCACGGCTGGTCATTGAAGCCCCCCATTTCTTTGAAGATCTCAACAGCCGTTTGTCGATCCCTGAATTCCACGGTGCCTAGGCGTGGGTGTCTCCATCGGATGAGAGAGCCCTGGGGCGACATCCGGGGACCTTGGTCACTACCCGGGTCATGATCCGCTGTCTCGGGTTGGGAAGTGTGAGTCTCCGAGGTCGCCTCTTGGCGTTGCTCGGTCTCTCGTACGGCCGGAGGGGCCTGTGAAGATTCACTCGCTGATGACAGACCGCCATCGGCAATGAACCAGAGAGTATGGACGTGTGTCACGACGATGTCGACGTCCGCAGTCGTGCCCGCACGTTGCTGCTCGACAAGGACGCGAACGAGGGATTCTAGGTTTGCCCAGCGTGGTGTACCGGAGCCACGCAGCATCGCGCTAACGCCCTCATGACTGAGCGTGCCAGGGAGATCTTCTCGATCTTTGATCCAGGTGCTGATCGTGCGAGCAGCAGGCTTTCCCGCCAGCGCGTACAGCTTGTGTAAGGCGATTGCTAGATCACGCCGCGGCCCCGGAGGTAGCTGCTGCTCATCCGGCATGCGAATGCCTACCAAAGGATCTCCGTCAGCCTTTGTCAGGTTGTGTCAGGCCAACAGTGTGCCAGTCCACACCCAGCGGTGTCTGTTCAGCGCGCGGTCAGGTCGTCGCGGACCGACGACAGGGATCGCTCGGGCACTCCTCCGCCAGCCACATGGTGGATACAAGCCCCCCATCCGAGCGGAGGGCCGAGGAGGGCAATGACATGACCGTTTACCGCGACGACACGACCCGAGCCGAGCGCCTCACCTTGATCGCTGCCGCTGTGCGTGGCGTCCTCTCGGGGGCGAGCCGGGCGTTCGTCGTCTGGCTGATCAACTTCCTGGCGGAGAGGGACTAACGGACTGAGAGCGGTCCGCAGAGGGCGGCCGGAGTCATTGCAGCTGACTCCGACCGCCCCTTCGACTGTACGGCGCGATCATGTGCGAGACGCCGCGCCGTCGTCGGCGCCAGCTGAGTCGCGAGGTCTGGGTACGGTGACCGCTGCGAGGTTCAGGCGGGTGTCCATGTCGAGGTTCACCTCCCCGTACGGGCGCACATGCCGGCCTCGCCGGACGCCTTCGTCTGGCTCCGGCTCTACCAGGTTCGGAGATACGGCCGAAAGGGATAGCAGAACCGGTTGAGGGCTGGACGCGATCGGTTTCCGCGCCGAGCCGTTGTGCCTTGGGGACCGACGGAACAAGCACTCACGCTACGAGTCCTCGATGATCGCGCAGACGGTGACGGGCTGGCCGTCGGTGCAGTCGTCGGCCCGCTGCCGGGTGTCGGTGAGGGTCTGGCGCAGGGCGAGGAGCTCGGCCACGACGGTGTCGATCTCGGCGATCCGGGCGTCCAGCAGGTCGCGGACGGTGGCGCACGGCGGGACGCCGCCGGCGAGGACCGCGCGGATGTCGTCCAGGTGCAAGCCGAGGGTGCGGGCCCGGCGGATGAAGGTCAGCAGCTCGACGTCGCGCTCGCTGTAGAGCCGGTAGCCAGCTTCTGTCCTCTCGGCTGCGGGTAGCAGCCTCTTGGCCTCGTACACCCGTACCGCCTTGCGGGTCAGTCCCGCCGCCTGGGCGGCCTTGCCGATGGTCAGTCCCGGTAGCGTCATGGTCACCAGCCTCTTTGCTTCCAGTATTGACCTTCACCCAGGGGCCGGGTTCTACCGTCGCGGACGTAGGGATGGAACGCGATGAAGGAGGCGAGGGACATGCCGTTCCGCGAGGGTGAGGTCTACCGCTGCCCCGATGATGAGGGCTGCGGGTGCGAGCTGACCGTGACGAAGGCGGCCCCGCCGACCTGCGGCGGTCAACAGAGCCCGACATGCTGCTGCGGCAAGACCATGGTCAAGAAATAGCAGCAGGCACCGTCCCCGGCGGGCGGCGCGGGCGTACGATGCTGGTCATCCCGTCCCGGTGGCTTCCCCCGTGCCACCGGGACGGGATGCCGTTTCGCGGCCTTGTGCCGCCACCGGACACCGTGCTGGTGGTCTTCCCTCCTTGGGTGAAGGTGGCTGCTGCCGGACGTGCCGAACAGTCCGCGCCTCTACCCTGAAGTCCGGCGCGAACGAAGAGGAGCCGGACGTGAAGCGGGCACGAGCCGTCGACCTGGTCGAGCAGATGCTCCACCGGCTCGACGAAGACCACGACTGGCCGCTGAGCCTGGTTGAGCAGGTGTGGCTGTTCGGGAGCTTCGCCCGGGGCGCGGTCGAGCCACACGACGTCGATGTCGCTGTCCGGTTCGAGCGCGACGAGCGGATGACCGAGTTGGTCGTCCAGTCCCTGCTGTCCGGTCGTGGAAACCCCTTTGCCCCGCCTCCGCCGCGCGTCTCGCCGGTACGTCCCGCGGGTTGCAGTTCCAGTTCGAGGACTCCGCACGTGATCAGCTTGAGGCCGAGGGCACGGTGATGCTTCCGCTGTGGCGGCGGGGCGACACGCTCGCCCAGGCCCTCGCCGTCCTGCACGGAATCGCCGAGGACCCGACCGCCGGCCGCGCCGAGCGGGACGACATGATCGACGCGTTCGCCGGCCTGGACCGCCACACCCCCCGCCCCGTACGGGCGGAGCTCGTCGGGTGGCAGAACCAGGGGCTGATCACGCTCTCCCGGGTCGCACTGCCTGACGTGCCCGCAGAGGCCGACCTGCTCGCGGACCCGCAGATGCGGTGGGCGATCGACGGACGATGGAACGCCGACAGCCCCCTGCGGCGGGCGGCCCTCGCGGGGTTGGCCTACCTTCGCGGCCGTGGCGCCGTTCTCGACGACATCGACCTCGCGCGCCGGAGACTCCCCACCCCCGGCGTATGGCCGGGCACCGGTCGGAGGCCCGATGGTGGGTCAACTGGAAGTGGCAGGGCTACACGAGCATCCCGTACTGCGTCACCAGCGCGGACGGCTGGCTGGAGGTCGTCCAGCCCACCCGTACACGCCCGCTGAACGCTCTGCTGATCCAGCCCGGGCCGAGATCTGCGACCTTCCGCTGCTGAGGATCGGGGCAGCTGTGTACAACTCGTGTGCGGGTGCAGCACCCGGACGCCTACCGTTTGCCGTGTGACCCAGATGTGGACCCCTCTCTCGACACGGCAGAGCGCCGACAACGTCCTGCGGCACGACATGCCCCCGGCCCTGGCCGCCGCCCTGCGCCCGTGGATCGACGCAGCGGTCCGTGAATCCAGCCGACTGGCCAACCGTGTTCTGCTGCGCTGCGACCTGGTCCGCGACGTCGAGCACGGCCCTGAAGCCGACGCCGACGACGCCGAGTTCCTCGCCTGGCACACGCCCGACGAACGGCTGCTCGACGTTGTCGATGCGGTTCTCCACCTGCTTCCCGGTGCCAGCGCACTCGTCCAGCCCCAGGCCGGACACAAGCCCGGTGTACTGGAAACTGTGGCCGGCGGGCTCGCGAACATGAACGTTCTCAAGCACCGCCAGCCGCTGCAGCAGCTGCTCGACGACGGCCGGTCCGCGTACACCGTCAGCGCGGACGGCCGCGCCCTGGTCCATCGCGTCGACCCCACCATGACCGCATTCCTGAGCACGGCCGTCGGCGCAGCGGACCAGCCTGACCGTGGATCCGCCAGCGATCACCTGCGGCGCGCCCACAGTGTGGCGTACTCCCTGCACCCGGAGGCAGGCCGGGCCTACAGCGAGGCCATCAAGGCCGTCGAGTGTGCTGCGCACGCCACCTTGGAGCCGAACAACTCCAGGGCCACGCTTGGCACGATGCTGCGCGAGCTGCGCCAGCACCCCGGCCGGTGGGACGTCGCCCTCCCGGGGAAGACCGGAGTCGAGGGGGAGGCCACGGTCACCGCGATGATCTCCTTGCTCTGGACCGGGCAGACGAGTCGCCACGGAGGTCAGCAGCCCACCCGGGAGGAGACCCTTGCCGAGGCGCGCATGGCCGTCGACCTGGCAGTGTCCCTGGTCCGTTGGTTCGCCGACGGCTCGGTAAGCCGCCGCTGACCCGGAAGCTGGCCTTACTGGTGGGCTCGCGTATTCAACTGTCGTGTGTTGGTCCGTCGGCAGCCTTGAATAGTGACTTTGGGTGACGAGGTCGGGGAGGGTTGCGTCCGGGCAAGCGGTGATGTGCTGGTGGAAGACGGCAGGCTTCTGCGGCAGGTGCGCAACGGCTCGCTGTGTGGCCGCTCTGTAGGGTGATCGCGCGATCCGATGAGGGGAGTTCGGGGTGGAGCAGTCGTTGAGCATCGCGGTGGCGCAGCCGAGGTGCGCGGCTAACGACGTGACGGCCAACGCGGTGGCCCACGCGGAGGCCGTTCGGGCGGCGGACGCGCGGGTGGTGGTGTTCCCCGAGATGTCGCTGACGGGATACGAGCTGGACGCGGCGCCGGTCTCCCCAGACGATGAACGGCTGGCTCCGATCGTTGCCGCGTGCGCCGAGACTGGGACGCTTGCCCTGGTCGGCGCGCCTGCGCCGGGTCCGCGCATCGGCATCCTGGCTGTGGACGGAGACGGCGCGCGGGTGGCTTATGGGAAGGTGTGCCTGCACGGCAGCGAGGCCGCTCACTTTGTGCCTGGGGAGCCCGCTGTGATCGAAGGGGACGGGTGGCGGCTCGGGCTCGCCGTCTGCCGCGACACCGGTATCCCAGAGCACGCCGCGAAGACGGCTGCGCTGGGCATCGACGGGTATGTGGCTGGGGTTGTCCACGCCGATTACGAGGCTGAGGTCCACGGCAAGCGAGCCCGCCGGGTCGCAGCCGACCACGGTGTGTGGGTCGCCACGGCGGCCTTCGCCGGTCCGACCGGTGGCGGCTTCGACCGCACGTCCGGCCGTTCGGGCATCTGGTCCGCCGACGGGGAACTGGTCGCGGAGGCGAGCGCCGCCCCCGATGAGATTGCGCGGGCGGTTTTCGTCAAGTGAGTCCGAGCCGAAGCGTGGGGACCGCGACTGGCAGATGACAGAGGGAGCTTGCGCTCAACTGTCGTGTGCTGTCAGTGCTGTTGATCGTGGCAGTGACTTTCCGTGATCTCCGGGGGCGTATCGGCTCCATGTCCCACCGGTCTCGTTGAGCAGCCGGGTGGTGGTCTTGTCGTGGTAGCCGAGCGCGTCCGCGACGACGGGAGCGGGCATCTCAAGGAGTTGTTGTCGGATGGCGGCGCCGCGGGCTGCAGCCACCGGGACGCCGATCTTGTTGAGGAGTGCTGACAGGTGGTCGGGGCGGAAGGGCTGGCCCGCTCGGCGTCCGGGGAACAGCCAGGGGGATGCCTGATTGGTGGCGGTGTTCATGTGGTCGCGGTCGGCGATGTAGTCCAGCAGCAGGGAAGCGGCCGGCTCGGGGATGGGCGAGGCTGGTTCCCCGAGCCGGAGCAGTACTGCTTCTCCGTCGTGCACCACATCGTCGACGGTGAGCCGGACGATCCGGGTGAGGGGTTGTGCGTAGAGGAGCACGACGACGCCGGCGACGCGGAGGTTCTTCGGTATGTCCGGGTCGGTCAGCAGGCGGCCGAGGGCGTCCAGGCGTTCGTCTTCGCTCAGCGCGGCCCGTCGGGTGGCCTTCATCGCGGGTATGGAGAGCGAGCGTCGGCAATGGCGGCTCTGCATGGCCCAGTTGAGGAAGGCCCTCAAACAGTTGCGGCCGTGCTCGCTGTTCTCGGCCCACCAGGCGTCGACGTCGATCTGGCCGCAGGAAGCGAGGGAGGTATTCCGCTCACTCAGCCATTGCAGGAAGGCGGTCGCGTACTTGATCTGTTCGGCGGCGAAGCGGCGGATGCTGGGTGTGATGTGGCTCCGGTCGGCTCGTGCCCGCAGTTGGGGCAGGACGCGCCAGGTCGCGAAGAGTCTGATCGCCTTCGCCTGTTCGGGGTCGGCGATGCCGGCCAGATGACCCAGCAGCCAGCGCTGGAAGGAGCAGATGTACTTGTCGACGGCGGGCAGGACTCCGCTTGTCATCAGGAGTTCTTCCAGGTGAGCGGCTGACCGCCAGGGCTGGAGCTCGTGGAAGGCGTCGTGGGTCAGCGGTATCTGCCCGAGACCGAGCTGCCGCAGTCGCTCAGAGGCGTTTCCCGGCTGATCGTGGCGCAGGGCCAGCCAGGCCAGCCCGCTGCTGGGCTTGTCCATGGCAACCAGCAGGTCGAACAGCGGGGTCAGTTCGGGACGGACGCGGCCGGTGCCGTCGTCCAGGAGAGCGGTGAGCCGGTCGGCGAGCGTGCAGCGTTCGCAGAGCCGCCCGCCCAGGAGTTTCCCTTCGAAGCCGCAGCGTGAACAGTCGAAGGTCTGGGAGAAACCGGCGCAGGTCGTGCAGATCGCGGCGCCGTCAACGGGGCGGAGCCCGGGCAGGGCCCGGTCCTGGCCGCATCCCGGGCAGGCGCCCCGTGTCCGCACCGCGCGGTCCGAGCACGTCCGGCAGACGTATCCGTCCGGCCAGGTGCCGGCCTTGTGCTTGCGGCGTCCGCAACGGCAGCACTCGGCCACGAACCAGCGTTCGTACTGCTCGTCGGTGGCGTAGGTCCGGCTCATGCGTCGGGCAGGATGCGGGCCGCACGAGGCCGCAGCTTCGCAACGTTCGCGGACAGAGCCGGGAGGTCGCCGGTGGCGGTCTTGCGGACCCCCGCGTTCTCGGCGGTGGTGGCCACCAGGTCCGCCGGGGTGCAGGAGAGGATGTCGCAGAGCGCGGCCATGACCTGCAACGACAGCCGTTCCGGGGTGCCGGAGACCAGGCGGTGGACCTGCGAGGCGGACAGATCGATCCCGCGTTCACGCAGCAGCGGAACCAGCTCGGTGGCCGTGAAGATCTGCTGCTTGGCCATCACCTCGCGCAGCCGCCAGGTGTAGCCGACTTTGCGCTTCATGCGTTCCTCCCGCTCCGGGCCTGAAGAGCCGCGGCGATGGTGGTGTCCAGGTGCCGGCGCAAGGTGCGGGTGCGGAAGTCCGAGGACACGCAGGTGTAGATGGAGGTGGTGCTGGCGTGCTCGTGACCGACCTGTTCCTGGACGAAGCGCGGGTCCCAGCCGTCTTCGATCAGGTGGGTGACATAGGACCTTCGCAGCGAGTGGAAGTCCAGCCCGTCATCCAGGCCGAGAGCCTCGCGGTATGCCTTGAAACGGGAGTTGATCCGCTGGCAGCCGATCCGCAGGCCCCGCTCGGACGGCCAGGCGGCCGGATTGCCGTCGGTCCCGAACTGGGGCCGGACCTCGGTGAACCACTCGTCCAGGACGTCCGGGGTCCAGTCGAACACCGTCAGCACTCCGCGGCGCTTGGGCGGCGAGCCCTTCTTGGCCTTGCCGAACCGCACCTGACACCGGCCGAACTCGCCGAACTCGACCCCGTGCGGGTTCCGGCCGAAGTCGGCCGCGTCAAGCATCCGTGTCTCGTTGCGTCGGGTTCCGTATGCGTAGGCGGTCTTGAACACGGTGGCGTCCCGGAACGCAGGCAGCCAGCCCTTGCGGCCCAGCGAGCGGATGCGAGCGACCTCGTCGTCGCAGTGGGCGAAGAAGGCGTGCAGTTCAGCCTTGGTGAACGCGCGCTTCTTCGGGTCGGACTCGTTGTCCTGGACGTGCACCGCGGTGTTCCACTCGTGCACCACCTGGACCGGGTGGGTGCCGAAGCGTTCCTCGCAGGTCGCGGTCCATTCATAGAGGGGGTCGGTCACGAAGTGGCAGAAGGACCGGACGGCCTCGGAGTACGAACGGATCGTCGAGCGCTTCAGGTCGCGCAGTGAGCGCAGATCGCCGAGCCATTCGTCGACCATCGCCGGCGTCCAGGGTAGGTGTTCACGTACGCGGTGAACGCCTTCACCGCGTTCTCCCGGCCTTCCACGGTCGTGCGGGCCAGGTTCCGTGCCAGCTGCTGATTGGCGAACCCGGTCAACATCGCTGTGAAGACCTGTTCCTCCGGCCGCAACAACGCGACCCCGTCGACCAGGAGCAGTCTCGCCGCCCCTGGTATCGAACCGTTGAACCCCACTGATCCACCACTCTCCGTGACTCGCATCAGATGCGAGAAAACCGCATCCTATGCGATCCTCCAGAAGACCAGCAGGTCAGCCCCTTGGGTGAGTGGAGACAAGGCCCTGCTGGCCGCTATCGTCACCGGTAACGCAGGCACCCAACTCCACAGGATCGCAGCACGGTTGACGCCCCTGCACAGGCCGATTCGCATACCGTCGCGAATTCGCATCTGATGCAATTGGCGGCAGTTCGTACAACGGAACAGCCGTTGGCGCTGAGATTGATCTTGACGGGGTCGGGGTGTCAGTGGGGTCCGCGAGACTGATGCGATGACCCCTGTTCAGGATGGCTGGCGGGCTGTGGCGGACCCCCGAGTGCTGTGGCCGCGTGAGGTGGCCGACTTCCATCCCTGGTTGATCGGCAACCTCGACCGGCTGGCCCCGTTGGTGGGGGTGGAGCGGCTGGAGTACGTCGGCCGGGAGACTCCGGTCGGGGAGCGGTGGACTCACACCGATCGGCGTGGGCGGGACCGGCTTGTCGGCGGCATCCGGCCCGACGTCACCGCCCGGGACGAGTCGGGCCGACTCGTCGTCATCGAGGCCCAGTTCGGCCCGGCCGACCACCAGCACCTCGGCCAGCTGGTGACCTACGGCCGTGCCACGCAAGCGGCGATCGTGGCGTGGGTGGTCGCGGACTTCGACCCGGTGTTCAGCGCCGACCACCTGGACGCGCTCGCGGAACTCAACGAGGTCCTCGCCGGACGCCGCCGGTTCGCCGTCGTGGCGGTCACCGTGGAATCCGACCCGTCACCAGTGCCCCCTGCCGCGGACGCCGCCCTCATCCCCCGGTTCCACGGTGTCGACCTGCCGACTCACCGATGGATCTCAAGCCCCAGCCCGTCGTCCTGCTCCAGCTGACTCGTCACGGCGGCGTGGTACGCCTGAAGGAGCCGGAGGCAGGAGGGCACGGCCGGAGCCCACTTCGACTCGGCGGCCGTGAACGATGACCGCTCCCACGCCGCACCGCCGGACCGGGGGACCAGACGGACCCGCCCGGCGAGCAGCCGACGGCGGTCCAGCCACCTCTCCAGGTCCGGCTCGGCCTTGGGGCCGAGCTTGCCGAAGAACCCCCGCACCGCGAAGGCCACCAAGATGTCCCGCAGAACCTCACCGGCGGTGGACGCTGACGGCATAGCCGCCGCCATCGTAAGAGTCGGCGTCCCAGGTGGCGAAGCGGTCGACGAAGGTGAGGCCGGCTGCGGCGCAGTAGTCGTCGTATTCTGACAGGGTGATGCTGGGTGGCACGGGCAGGTGGGCTTCGTCCAGGCCGAAGCCGGCGACGATCAGGCCGCCTGGACGCAGGGCCGCGGCCAGGCGCTCGACCGCCGTGGCCTCGGTGCCAGCGGCGAGCAACGGGAAGACGTTGCCTGCGGCGATCACGAGATCGAAGTGGGGTGAAATGCCGAGCAAGTCCGGGTCGAACCCGGTCAAATCGACCTGGAACCAAGGCAGTTCCGGTGCCTGTTTCTGCGCCACTGCCAGCATCGACGCATCAAGATCCACTCCCACGCAGTCGTAGCCGAGCTCCGCAAGCCGGATCATGACCCGTCCGGTACCGCACCCGGCGTCCAGCACCCGCGCTCCGGCAGGCACGAGTGCTGCGCAGAACCGCGCCTCACCGTGCACATCCTTCCCGCTACCGGCCAGGGCCGCGAACCGTGCAGCGTAGTCCTGTCCGGACGTCCCCCCGGTCAACTCCTCCCAACGGCTCATGAGGCAACTATAGGTCGATCATGTGCCGCTCGAAGATGCGGCTGAGCTCGCGGCGCTGTCCTCGTCGCCTGCTGGCACACCTGGACGACGACATACGGAGACGTGAACGCCTGGGCGGGCATTCTCGACAAGGATGAACCGGGTTACCTGGGTCCTGGACCGAGCCTCCGTTCGGTGAGACGGTGCACCCCGGCGAGGACGGCGCGGTCCCCTCGGCCCGGGCGGGGTCCTGCCCGCTCTCGTCCACGGGAGCCAGCACCTCGCCGACCCGCGAGCAGGCGATGGCCCACTCCTTCCATTCCCGCTCGGCCAGGGCCAACTCGGCCTGGACGCGGTCGGCTTCCTCCCGCAGCTCGTCAACACGACGGCGAGCACCCAGCTCACGCTGTTCCAACAGCCCAACCACCGACGGCATCCACGACCTCCCGGGCAGCGACAGCACGACAGGCCACAACTCCCACGGGACCGCGGACCCTATGCCCGACCAGCGGAAACGCAGTCCTCAAGTCCGGAAAGACAACAGCTTCTCAGAGCCTCTCATTCCAGACGAAGCACGCAACATCCGGCCCGTAGCTGATCAGGAAACCTGCGTGCGTGGCCGTCAGGGACTGGCCGGCGTCCGGCAGTTGGCAAGACCACACCTGACGCCCGGTGGCCAGCTCCCACACGATCGCGCTCCTGTCATGGCTGGTGGTGATGGCTACGAAGGTGCCGTCCGGCAGGGTACCGGTGGTCACCGCGGTCACTTGGTCCGTGTGTCCGGTAAGAGCGTAGCCAGCGCCTGTGGTCAGGTCCCACACGATCGGATCACCACTGTGGCTGGTGGTGATGGCGATGGGAGTGCGGTCCGGAAGGATCGCGGTGACAATCGAGGTCACCCGGCCTATGTGTCCGGTGAGGGTGTGGCGTCGTGCGCCGGAGACCAGGTCCCACACGATGGTGGTCTTGTCGTTGCTGGTGGTGACGGCGACGGGGGTCCCGTCCGGCAGGACGGCGTAGGCCACCTTGCGCACCATACGTGTGTGCCCGGTGAAGGTGTGGCGTCGTGCGCCGGTGGCCAGGTCCCACACAATGGCCGTCTTGTCGTTGCTGGCGGTGACGGCCACGGGGGTCCCGTCCGGCAGAATGGCCGTGACGATTGTGTTCACCCAGCCCTTGTGCCCGGTGAGGGTGTGGCGTCGTGCGCCGGAGACCAGGTCCCACACGATGGCGGTCTTGTCGTTGCTGGTGGTGACGGCGACGGGGGGCCCGTCCGGCAGGATGGCGTAGGCCACGCTGCGCACCATACGTGTGTGTCCGGTGAGCGTGTGGCGTGGAGTGTCGGTGGCCAGGTCCCACACGATGGCGGTCTTGTCGTTGCTGGTGGTGACCGCGATGGCGGTGCCGTCCGGCAGCGCGGCGGTGATGACTGCCGTCACTGCACCTTTGTGTCCGTTGAGGGTGTGGCCTGCGGCGCCAGTGGCCAGGTTCCACACGAATGAGTTCTTGTCATCGCCGACAGTGACGGCGACGTGGGTCCCGTCCGGTAGGACAGCGCAGGCCGCAGCACGCACGGTGCGCTTGTGTCCGGTGAGGGGGAGGTGGCGGGTGTCGGTGGTCAAGTCCCACACGATCGCGGTGTCGTCCGCACCGGTCGTGACGGCGAGGGGGGTGCCATCGGGCTGGGTGACTGCGGCGACTGCGGTCACCAGGTCTGTGTGTCCGGTGAGGGTGTGGTGTGGGGTGTCGGTGGTCAGGTTCCACACGATTGAGGTCTCGTTGCTGGCGGTGATGGAGAGGCGAGTGCCGTCCGGCAGGATGGTGGTGACGGCAGCGTTCACCGCACCCACATATTCGGTGAGGGTGTGCTGGCGAGTACGGGGGATCGCGTCCCAGGCGAAAAAGCTCGTCTCGCTGCGGAAGGTGACGGCAATGTCGGAGCCGTCCGGAAGGACGGCAGCCGCGCGGAGCCTCACGTAAGGGAGGTGGCCGGCGTGGATTGCTGAACCCTCCGAGATCGGGCTTCTGTGGCGGGGAGGGAAGACTGCGACAGGGATGCCCGGCAGGGTGACCTCGAATGACGCGTTCTTCCAACCCTTGTCCTGACTGAGGGCGTGGCCGGTGCCGGTGGTCAGGTTCCACAGGGTCGCGGTCCCGTCGTTGCTAGTGCTGACGGCGATAAGGGTGCCTTCCGTCAGAGTGGCGGTGACGATCGAGTTCACCTGGCCTTTGTGGCCGGTGAGGGTGTAGCGCCGGGTGCCGGTGGTCAGGTTCCACAGGGTCGCGGTCCCGTCGTTGCTAGTGCTGACGGCGATAAGGGTGCCTTCCGTCAGGATGGCGGTGACGATCGAGTTCATCAGGCCTTTGTGGCCGGTGAGGGTGTAGCGCCGGGTGCCGGTGGTCAGATCCCACAGGATGGTGGTCTCGTTGCTGCTGGTGATGGCGGTGTGAGTTCCGTCGGGCAGGACTGCGTAGGTCACCTTGCGCACCGGGTAGTTGTGCCCGGTGAGGGTGTGGCGCCGGATGCCGGTGGTCAGATCCCACACGACCGGGCTCTCGCTGTCGCCCAGTGTGATGCCGATGGGAGTGCCATCCGGCAGGACCCCAGTGGTCAGGGCACTCACCCCGGTCAGGGTATGGCGTCGAGCAGGGTGTGCTGCAAGTCGAGTAGCCCACTGGGGAGTTGCTGAGGCGGGCCGGTTGCCAAGCGGGATTACAGCGAGTGCGCGGGCGAGCTCGGGCTGCCGCCAACTGCTCGCGTCCAGGGCAAGCAAGCTGCGGCGGACAGCCATGTGACCGCGATCAGGATGATAAGCGCTGGTGGTGCGGTAAATGTGAGCACACAGGACGGCCGGTTCGGCGGCGGCGTGGTGGAGTCGGGCGGCGAGATTGTCAGGGTCGGCGTGGACCAAGTACCCCGGGTCCTGGAGAAGCTCGTCCAAGGCCCCGTTGCCAGCGACGGTGGCATGTGCGGCAGCGTAGCGGAGCAGGTAGGGATGGGCGTGTTCCCAGTCGCGGTGGCCGCCAGCGATGGTCGGAACTGTGGACAGCAGCGCGGAGTGGAGAGCCGCTGGATCGGTGAGGGGGGCCGTGTGATCGGTCAGAGCCTGGTGGAAGTAGCGGTACAGCAAGCGCTGTTCAGAGTCGGGGGTGGTGCGCAGGTAGAACGCGACTTTGGTGAGGGCACGGCGAGTGTCCGTCAGCTGCGGTGTGGGCTGACTGGAAGTAGGGGGGCATTGGGCGAGTGCAGTGGTGTGTATGAGGTCGAGGGGCATGCCTTGGCCTTGGGCGCGGCCGAGAACAGCCAGTACGGGCTCGATCCATGGCTCAGCACGGGCGAGGGTTGTGCGGTGAAGGTCGAAGACTTCGGTGATGCTGCAGGGGGGAGGGACAGTGTCATCGGCAGCGGTGGTCAGAAGGTGGTCGGCATAGAGGGCAGCGACAAGGAATGCTCCGCTGTCGGTGTAATTGGCGATCCGATCGGCCACGTACCGGATGTGATGTGCGGGCGAGCGGGTGTCGAGGATCAGATCCAGGTAGGCATGGAGATCGTCGGCTAGGACGCTGCGGTCGTGATCGGTCACAGGGTCGAGATTCAGCACTGAGCCGCTGTTCTGCACGGTGTAGGCATGCAACTCCGGAAAGACGTCCCACCAGGGACGGGTACCGATCATCACCCGCGGCCCGGACGCGGAACGGGTATATGCCTCGATCAGCGGCAGGAGGAGACTATCCACCACTGCGCCAGGATCAAGTGCTTCGTCAAGTGCGTCCAGGATCACCACTGTCTCACCTCCACCCCGCAGTTCATCCAACAACTGCGCCATCCCCGTCTGGCTACGCGAGCCCTCGGAACGTGGGATGCCGCCACGGCGGGCGGGCTGGCCGTTGAGCTGATGGCGGAGGGAGTCGGCGATCTGCTGGAGGGTGAGCTGACGGGCATGAACGGCCAGTACCCGCCCAGCGGGGACCGCGCGGAAGGCGCGGACTGCGTTGCGAACACGCGGGCGTAGCGGGGCGAGTTGCGAGTGGGTGAGGCAGGCAGTCACACCCAGGAGAGCTGACTTGCCGCTGCCCGGACCGCCCGTGACGACCAGCAGCGGTTCCCGGGAAGCGCGGTCAGCGCTGATCCACCTTTGAATCCTGCCCAGCGCGCTCGTGCGTCCGGAGAATTGGATGATGTCGGCGTTTGGATTGCCGGCCGCGCGGGTGGCGAAGTGGAGCGGGTCCAAGCCGGGTGAACAGGCGTGGGCGAACTCCCGCAAGCGCGGATCCATGCCATCCAGCAGGGCCGCATGGGGAGCACGGCGGTGGGCGGGGTTCGGGAGGAAGGGCTGCGGCTCGGCACACACTTCAACGTGTGGGGTACGCACGATCGTTTGGCCAGGGAAGCCTGCTGCACGGTCAGCTCGGGCCAATTCACGATCGATGGCGGCGGCGAAGGTGTCGACAGGCACGTACTCAAGGGCAGGAGTCAAGTCGAGTGTGCCGTCAGCGAGCTGATGAAGGATGGCAGCGGTGGCAGCGGAAAAGCGGGCTGCGTAGGTGTCGGCATCGTTGATGCACGCGCCGATGATCCAGGCAGTGCGCACCATGCCCTGCGCACGGCGGGCGGCTAAATCCTGCAACTGCTGCTGGACGATCGCCTGCCCGGCCCCACATACATCGAGAAGAAACAGTACCGGGCGGGTCCCGTTCTCGGCCGCCGACAGAAGCTGATCAAAGCTGATGCACGTGTCGTCTAGGAACTCTGCCCGGGCATCAGCGCCGGTCGGAGCCAGATAGAGACCACCATTGGTGCCACGGGTTCCGTGTCCGGCGAAGTGCACAATCAGCGGCTCTTCACGCACAGGACCCTGTCTCAGGCCACGCCACCGATCCAGGAACGTGCCTCGGTCAACTTCCAACAGAGGGTCACCACCAGTGTGCACGCCCGTGCGATGCAGAGCCGAGGCAACAGCGCGCACCGCTTTCTCGACCGAAGACAGCGGACCGAACTGCACAACGCCGTCAGCCTGCTGTTCCTCACTCTCTTCCAGGTCGGGAAAGTCCCCCACACCTGCTATCAGTGCCTTGCTCGCCATGTTCGCCCGCACGCTCCCCGCGTCGAATCACACCCGGACGAACGCTCCGCCCGCGCCTAAATACGCCAGAGCTGCCCCGGCATTGGCGGCCCCGCATCGGCACGAGAACAGCCCGGCACCCTCCAACAGGCGGATCGCCTGTCAGGAAATGTAAGGGACAATGGACAAAGCAGTCAGCCCGTTGGCGAGATAGCCACCAAAGCCGTGAAAACCCAGTCCGTTGTCGCAGGTCTCATCCTGATCGACTGGATACACCTCGGACAACTTCGGAGGGACCGCCACCAAGTCACCGACGTCCGCGATGTTCGTCCAGTGCCCTACCCCCACCGGCCGAGCACCGCGCCCGCCTCGAAGCCCTGGCACGAGACGTCGCACCAGCGAAGGCAGACGCAGTGGCGAACCGAGCGTCACCAATTGCGCCACCGAAAGATCCGGATAAGCATGCAAAGTCTCATATGCCACAACGGTCCCCAGCGAGTGCGCCACTAACACCTTCGGCTGCTCACGGCGGATCACCTCCGCAACCCTTTCCTGCACCTGCTCACGCCGTCCCGACCATGTCGTGTACGCCTCGATTTCCCGCAGCAGAGCCACAACCACCCGCTCCAGGCGCCGCACCGTCTGCTCCCGTACCCGCTGCCCGATCCGGCCGGCGCGTTCATCCACCAGCCAGCCGAGCATCTGCCGTAGCGGCGCCAACCCAATGTTCTGCAGCTCAGCAGGTGACGGAGCTCCCGCCACCACCAGCAACTGCGCGGCCTGCTCACGCTGTTGCCCTGTCATGTCATCGAAACTGAGTCCCTCGCCGGTGGACTGCGCCTCATCCCGTAGAACCGGACGCAGCAGATCGGCGTAATAGGCCATCGCCACCTCCGGTGCGTTCGCTACCAAGCCCGCGCCAGTAGTGCCTTCCACGAGCTTGAGGCGGCACTCCCTGGCCTTGTGTGCCGCCACTTGTTCGGGTGCCGCCCCACGCACGTAGTTGAAGATCCCATGCACCAGCACTACCGGCGCCATTGCTCCCCCATTTCCGGCATCTGGCCGCACACCGGCCGTTGCCGCACTACGTCCCCTCCTACCCAGGACACGCGGTCCAGCACACCACGCGTCTGCGGGCCGCAGTTGTCCCTGGTACTGCAACGGCGCTTGTTCTGAGAGGGCGGTATGGGGGTGTGGGAGTTCTGTCGTCACCTGAACGTGTGGCGGTGCGGCATCCCGGCCGATCGGCGGCCATGGGTATGTTGGGCTGGGCACCGTGAGCGAGCGCAAGCCCTACAAGACCGACGTGAGCGACGAGCAGTGGGCGCTGGTCGAGCCGGTGATCGCCGCGTGGAAGGCCGCGCAACCCTCGGTCAGCGGCCATCAGGGCCGGTACGCGATTCGGGAGATCGTCAACGCGCTGCTCTACCAGGGCCGGCAGTGGGAGCTGCTCCCGCACGACTTTCCGCCACCCGGCGCGGTGAAGTACTACTTTCTACACCTGGCGTGACGACGGCGTCGACCAGACCATTCACGACCTGCTGCGATGGCAGATGCGGGAAATGGCGCGCCGGAACGCGGACCCGAGCCTGGTGGTGCTCGACACCCAGAGCGTGCACGCGGTGGCCGGAGGGCCCGCTGAGTCGACGGGGCGCAATGCGGCAAAAAAACCGGGCCCCAAGCGCGGCCTGGCCGTTGACGTTCTGGGGCTGGTGATCGCGGTGGTCGTAGCGTCCGCGTCGGCGCACGAGAACGCCGTCGGGATCGCGCTGCTGGACAAGGTCGCCGCCGACACTGATGCCGTGGAGAAGGCCCTGGTTGGCCAGGGCTTCAAGAACGCCGTCGTCGCGCACGGGGAGAAGGTGGGCATCGAGGTGGAGGTCGTGGAGCGCAATCCCGCGCAGACCGGGTTCTTTCCCCAGGTCAAGCGGTGGGTCGGGGGCGCGCCTATAGGATCTTGATGTTGCACCGCAGGCTGGTGCGCGACTACGAGCATCTGCCCCGCAGTGCGGAGTCGTGGGTGTACTGGGCGATGACCGCGGTGATACTGCGCCGGCTGACCTTGGCGACCGTGCCCGCCTGGCGCACCGCATGACCGGCGGGGAACTGACGCTCGGCGCGGTGCTGGCACGGCTGGAGGAGCGGGAACGCGAGATCACCGCGCAGGCAAAGACCACGCGGGAACAGATCACGTGGCTGACCACACAACTCGACGACCTCGTCCGGGCTGCCGAAGAAGTCCGGATCACCCGCAAGACACTGCTGGAGCTGTCCGACCTGCAACCGCCCGCGCCGCCGGCCACGAAACTGCCGGACCATCCGGACTACCAGCAGATCATGGCGGTGTTCACCGCGGCCGACCATCCGCTGTGTACGCGGCAGGTGCGCGAGGCGATGGACGTGGCGTTCTCGCCCAACACATCAACAACGTCCGCCTCAAGCTCAAGCGGCTGGCCGGCCGCGGGATCCTGACCGAGACTGAGCCAGGCTTGTTCACCCATGTCACGCAGCACGTGGGTAGGCAGCCGTCTCCCGAGGAGATGGCTGACGGAATCGCCGATCAGCGCGTCGGCGTGGAGCCGTTGCGGGGCGATCAGCTCGGCTTGCAGGAACCGTTCGGCGGCAGCCGATTCCTGTCCGCGGACGTGGGTGAGTGCCCATCCCGGATCGGAGTGGAAGCTGCCAACGTGACGACCTCACCGGCCAGGCCCACCGCCACGACCGCCCGGACCCCAGCCCGGACTGGCAGGACCACCCGGGTCTGCTGCCAGCCATCGACCAGTGGGGTTACAACGACCAGTACGCCTCGATGCACGTCTCGTCCCTATCGGTCCTCATTCAGACGATGACGACCATAATCAAGAGCGCCTTCGTCCCAGCTGTTGCTCCTGATCCCATGCCGAGGCCAGCTCGACGACCAGCACATCACCCCTGAAGCGGAAGCCGCGATCTTCGCCCGGGCCGACGAGCTCAACGCCCGCAGCGCCGAGATCCTCAAGCGGTACAGCTAATCTCGAGGGCATGGGAATCGACTGGGAGAACATGCTCGGCACAAGCGGCAACGCCCTCAACGATGCCTACGACAGCGCGGTCTCCGCGGTCATCTACAACGAGGGCCCGGGGGACGACCGTCGGCCACTCCCAGTCGGCGAAGAGCACGACGATACGGACGGCCTGCGCTGACCTGTGCGCACACACGAAAACTCCCCGGTGAGCCGGGGCGTTTTCGTTAGGGGTGCTACCAGAGGGTGGGGCCGACGAATCTGGCAGTAAGGCGGTCTCAGAACACTGTGCGGACATCGCTGCGGGGGTCTCCCACGGGGGTCCGCTCGTCGTAGAGTCCGGCTCGGGCTGAGCGCCGCCACGGGCGGGCGCAGCGAACGGCCATGTTGATGTCTTCGTCCTGCGAGTCGAGGTCGATGTCCGCGACTGCCAGGGCAGCCTTCCGGTCCCGGGGCGGTGTGACGCGCCAGACTGCCGCGGAACCGTCGTGATCCCGCTGTCGCCGCACCGTACGAAGGGCGGTGTCGTACTTGGCGCCGCCGGCCCGGGATGTGAGGGTCCCTTCGGGCGCTGGGACGACGACGAACAGCAGCCGCAGGACACGCCGCCCGCTACGGCCAGCGCGGCCAGGTGGTCTTCGAAGAGGGCGTCGACAGCTACGTTCCCTACGCCGGCAGCCTGTACGACAACGTGGAGCGGACCCGGGCGCAGCTGATCTCAACGATGATCAGTTGCGGGTCGACGAACCTGCGGGACTTCCACCGGGATGCGGTGCTGGTTCCGGTGTCGGCGGAGTCGTCCAAGCAGACCGCTGCGGAGATCGAGGTACGTCGGCCCGCGATCGACGCTGGAGAGTGACCTGACCGGCCGGGGCCCCGCGTCGCCGGCCTGAGTGCTGGCCCCTGACACAGGGCGACAGAGGTTCGCCGATCCACTGTAGCCAGGGGGAACAGGGCAAGCGAATATGCCAGTACGTTGCAGGCAACGCCCCTGGGTGCAGCGTCCCGAGGCGTCGGCGGGTGAGGCAGGTCGCTATCGGGTGATCTCCAGGAACTCCTTGATCACAGGAACCCGCCCGTGCTCGCGGAATTTGGACCGCAGGTCGGCGAGTGCGGTGCTACCGCGTGCCGAGCTCACGCCGCCCATGTGGTCGACTGCCTGGCGCGCTGTGCGGACCGCCTCGTCGAGGTCGTTCAGTGCCAGGTATGCCTCAGCGGCGCGTGCCTCGTAGATAGCGGCCCCGCGGGGGAACGAGTCCCCGTCGTAGGTCTCGCTTCGGCTGGACACGGCTGCCTGTTGGAAGTGGTGTAGGGCCAGCGCGGGGCGGCCGAGGTTCAGTGCTGAACTGCCCAGCAACTGGTGGATTTCGCCCTGGTTGACCCAGTACAGCGACGACAGATCCTCGTGGAGGGGCGTCGCCTTCTCGTAGGCGCTCAGTGCGGCGTTGGCCGCGCGGTCGGAGGCGCGGTGGTCGTTGGCGCGGGCGTAGGCGCGGCAGGCGCGGGCGTGCAGCATGGCGGTCATCCGCGCTGATCCGGTGGCGTGTCCGTAGGCGTGGGCGGTTTCCACTAGGGACGCTGCGGCTCCTGGTTCGTTGGTCGAGTAGCACTTGATCGCCCAGAAGGCGCAGGTATTCGCCATGACCTCGGGGTTACCCGACTTGAGGGCCAGCTCAGCAGCGGTGGCGAAGTGCTCCTCTGCTGTATCCGGGTCACCGCTGTCGTATGCGGTCCAGCCAGCGGCGCGCTGCGCGTCCGCGGCGACGGCCACGAGCCGGTGCTCGACGGACTCGGTGTAGGACCCCGAGCGCAAGGTGTCGTTGATCATGTCGTACTCGCCGACGGCGCCGGAGTAGACGTGTCCGGAGCCGATGCGGTCGTCGAGGTGGCGCAACGCGTCGAGGCGCTGCTCATGAAGTGAGGCGAGGTTCGCTCCCACGCGTCGGCCTGCTGTGGCGCTCTCGGCGGGCGTGGGCATCGTGAGGGCGGCAGAAGCGCCGCCGGCCGCGGAGAGGATGAGGAAGCGCCGTCGTTGCACGGGGTCACCGGCCCTTTCTGGCTCGTCGTGCAGGGATTTCGTTGCGTGATGTGCAGACAGGAGCACGTCGGGGACCGCGCGTTCGAGCCAGGCGGGCCACCCGAGCCTGATGACATCGTTCGCGGACACGTTGAGGAGGTCGGCGAGAGCCAGTTGCGTGTACCGGTCCGGCTCTGTGCCCTTCTTCCACCGGTCCAGCTTCTGCCGGTGGGACTCCAGCCCTCCGTAGCCGAGGTTCTTGTGCCGCTCGGCAATGCGCCGCAGGAACGACGCAGCGGTTCCTCCGTGGTGCTGAACCAGGTAATCGAGCAGGACCGCAATGTCTCTCAACGATCGCCTCCACAGCCGGGCTTGCCGTGTTCACCAGTGTCACCGGGACCGTGGCTGCGCGGGAGGGGGCCACTGATCTGGATGACACCGGGATGACAGCAAGGCCACCGGAGATGACGCTCTCGCCCTTCCGGCACGTCGTGGAGGGAGTTCTCCTATGGGGAGGTCAAACCCGTTGCCCGGATGCACAGTTGCTCAACTGAACTCATCGCAGGTGCTCCACAGCCTCGTTCGCAAGTGCGCTGCTTCACCATGCTGGTCTGGCCATAGGGGGAACCGTGCCGACGCCACCTCTCGACCCCGCACAGCGCCGCCCTCCAGAACCGACGGACCTCCCGGTATCGGGACCTGTTCCGGGGCACGGAGCTGAGTACGCCATGGCCCGGGGGGTCGTCTGCACGCGGTCGGCCTGGGCCAAGGCGTTTCGAGACCGGGACGCTGAACTGCTGCAGCGCACGGTCTACGCGTTCGTGCTCGCGCTGAACAGCGAGACGGACACATCCGTCGTCCTCGCACTGCCGGCCGAGGGTCGGCACCAACCGCTGTTACGGGTTCTGGGCATCGACCCGGCGCACACCCTGCTGGACCACACGTGCTCGTGGTCGACGCGGCGGGCTCCGCGGCCCGTGGGGCGACTGGACGGATTACGCGAGCTGATCGACGCCGGGACCTTCCCCGGATTCAGCTTCGGTGACGGCGAGGGTTCGCAACGGCACGAGCTGCCGGAAGACCTTCCGTTGCGCTGTGCGGCCGCCATGACGGATGAAGGCCTGCACTGGACGTTGTCCGCTCCACGTGAGCGTGCGGACGAAGCCCGGTTGGAAGGTCTTCTCCAGCAGGCGACGACGGTCCTAGCCGCGGCCTGCCAGGACCCCACGCTCCCCCTGACGGATCTCGCGAGCGCCGTCAGGGCCGCCAGCTTCGACATCCGGGTGATTACCTCGGCGGGCTTCGTCGACCTCGCCGCCTCACTGCGGGCGTGGGGCACGACGATAGGTCTTCCGCTGAAGGTCCGCCGGATCGAACGGGAAGAGGCGCGTGTCGCCGAGCGTCGCCCCGGCGTGCTTCAGCCCCAGTGCTGGGGCGCGAACCTGGCCGTGATCGCCCCCGGTCTCGAGCTGCCGGCCGTGCGGGAGATCCGGCCGACCGGGATCGGCAGCGGCGAACTGACAGGCGAGCTCCCTGACGGGACGCCGATCGCAGAGCTCAACGCGAACGAGACGCGGGAGCTGTTCGACGAGATCGTCGTCCGGGCCCGGTATCTGCGCGCCGGTATCCAGATCCACGACAGCGACGTGATCCTCGACGTCGGTGCGAACATTGGCGTCTTCACGCTGTTCGCCGCCTCCCAGGCATTCAAGGTCCAGGTACACGCCTTCGAGCCCGTCCCCGTGGTGGCTGACGTCCTGGAAACCAACATCCGCGCCCACGGGCTGACCGCGCGCGTGGAACGAGTGGCACTCGGACACACCAGCGGCTGGGTGGACTTCACGTACTACCCCCAGTCCTCGATGCAGTCCGGGCTGTACGCCGACACCGTGGCCGACGAGGAGGTCGTACGGCTCTACGCCCGTCAGCAGACCGACGGGCGCACCACCATCGCCCCCGGACTCAAGGACCAGGTTGCCGCGGCCCTCGCCCCGGCGATCCACCGGCGCACGGCCCTGGGGCAGACGCTGACCGTCCCGGTACGGAGACTGTCCGAGTGGATCCGGGAGCAGGACATCGACCGGATCAACCTGCTGAAGGTGGACGTCGAGCGCGCCGAGGAGGACGTGCTGCTCGGCATCGACCCGGAGCACTGGTTGCTCATCGACCAGGTCGTCGTCGAGGTCCACGACATCGCAGGCCGCCTGGAGCGCATGGTCGCGCTGCTGCGCGCGCACGGGTTCGACACCGCGGTGGAGCAGGACGAGCTGTTCGCCGGGTCGGAGATCCGCATGCTGTACGCCCGCCATCCCGCCCGGGTCCGGGCAGGGTCGGCGTGGATCGAACGGCAGATCGCGACCGCCGCCCGCTGGGCCGAATCGTCCGCCCTCCCCGTCGTGGTCACCGTTCCGCCCGACACCGCCGAGAGCGACGTGGTACAAGCACGCGACGAGGCGGCCGCACATGGACTGGCGTGGGTCCAGCCTCCCGGCGACGGTACGCCCCTGGCTTGGGGGGAGGCCTTGCTGCGCCGTATGACGGCACCAGACCGCCCCGTGGTCAAGGCGCTGGTCGTGGACGCGGACAACACGCTGTGGGGCGGGGTCTGCGGCGAGGTAGGCCCCGAACACGTCCACATCGGCGGCCCCTATCGGGAGGTGCAGGAGTTCTTACGCCGACAGCACCGGGCCGGCCGCGCGCTCGTCCTGTGCTCGCGCAACAACCTTGAGGACCTGCACGCGGTGTTCGCCGCGCATCCCGATGTGCCGCTGGGCCTGGACGACTTCGTGGCCGTGCACGCCACCTGGGGCCGCAAGTCGGACGCGGTGACCGCGATCGCCGCGGACCTGGGCTTCGCCACCGAGAGCCTGGTGTTCATCGACGACAGCCCCGCAGAGCGGACCGAGGTCGCCCTGCAGCATCCGGGGATGACCGTGGTGGACCTCCCGGCGGATCCGGCCGCCATCCCGAAAGCTCTGCACGCCACCTGGCAGCTGGACCTCGACGGCGGCACCACGGCGGAGGACCGCGCCCGCGCCCGGCTGGTCAGCCAGGAAGCGGCGCGCCGTGCCGCCGCGTCCCAGGCCCCCGACCTTGCCGCCTACCTGCGCGAGCTGGACCTGACGGTGGAGATCGCACCAGCAGCCGAGGCCGACGCGGACCGGATCTGCCAACTGGCGGCGCGTACCACCCAGTTCAACCTCCTCCTGCGTCGCCACACCCCGGCCACGGTGCGCCACCTCCTCACCGGGTCGGGCACCGCCCTCACCGTCCGGGTGCGCGACCGGTTCGGTGACTACGGGCTGGTCGGGTTTGCCTTTGCCGACGCCGATGCCGGGATCCTGCGTGTGAGGGACTTCTTCCTCAGCTGCCGGGCCCTGGGACGCAACGTGGAGTGGCGCCTGCTGCAGGCCCTGGCAGAGTGGGCGACCACCGCGGGGCTGGGCGCGGTGGAACTGCGCGTCGCGTCCGGGCCCCGCAACGAGCCGGCCCACGCCTTCGTCCGCACCGCACAGACGCAGTTCGCCGCGTCCTCGCCCCCCGCCGGCGCTCTGCTCGACCCGTCGCGTCTCGCGCGCGCGGACTGGCAGGAGATCGAGGCCCCGCGCCAGTCCCCGCCCCGCTCCCACGCGGCCGCTGCCACCGCCCCTGGACGCCCGCACGTGCACTGGCCCGCGTCCCTCGACGCCTCGCATCGCGCGGCCACCATCACCCAGCCAGCCGAGCAAGCTGCCCTCTCCACCGTCTTCGTCGCCCCGGAAACCGCTACCGAGCGTCAGATCACCGCCGTGTGGGAAGAGACCCTCGGCGTTCAGCCCATCGGTGTCCTGGACGACCTGTTTGCCCTGGGCTGCGACTCGCTCACCGCGGCGGTGATCTGCGTCCGGCTACGCGAGGCCGGCCTGCTCCTCACCATCGGCGACCTGCTGCAGCAGCCCACCGTGCGGGGCTGCGCCCGCCTGACGCGCCCGGCCGAGCCAGCACCCTCGGCTGTCGCGGACACGGGCGAGCAGTCGCTCCCGTCTCTGGGGCAGGCGCGGATCTGGGCCGCCGAGAATATCCAGTTGCACGGCAACGACCAGATCATCCCCACCGCTCACCGCATCACCGGGCCCCTCGACCTCGGGTGCCTTCGCCAGGCGTTCCAGACCGTCGTGGCACGGCATCCGGCGCTGCGCACCGCGCTGGACGGCCGTGACGGACGGCTCCGCTGCCGCCTGATGCCAGCCGGCACCTTCGACCTTGCGCTCGGGGACCTCACGGATGGTCCGGCAGGCGGGCGCGACGAGGAGGCCGAGCAGACGGCGCGCGCGTTCTTCGCGGCGCGATTCGACCTGGAGCAGGGTCCGATGCTGCGCGCGGCCGTGATCCGCCTGGCTCCAGAGGTTCACCTTCTGCTGGCGGCCGCGCATCACGGCGCCTGCGACGGCTGGTCGATGGACGTCCTGCACCAAGACCTCAGCGCCGCCTACGCAGACCCCGACGCCCTCAACGGTGGGGCACCACTGGGGTTCTCGCACTACCAACGGGCCTTGGCCGAACGCATGGACCGCGGCGACTTCCGCACGGCCATCGAGGAGATCCACCACGCACTCGGACCGCTCCCGACCCCGCCGACGGCACCAGTATTCCCGCGCTCGCACGAGGCGGTCCCGGCGCCGCGGCACATGCGGTTCGCTCTCAACCTGGCGCTGACCCAACGCGTGCGCGCCGCCGCCCAGGCCCACGCCACCACGCCGTTCCATCTCTACCTTGCCGCCTACCAGTTACTCCTGGCCGCGGCGAGCGACGCCACGACGGTGACCAGCGGCAGTCCGGTGGCCAACCGGCAGGATCCGGCCCACGCGGACACGGTCGGCTTCCTCGCGAACCTGGTTCCCATCCGAGCCCGCATCGACTGGTCCGCCCGCCTTGGACCCCATCTCGAGGCGGCGATCGACGCCAGCACGCGAGCACTGCGCCATTCCGAGGTGCCCTACGGGCTGCTTACCCAAGCCCGCTCGGCCTCCGGCGGCCTGTTCGACAACCTGTTCACGCTGCAGCCGCCTCCGTCCCACCCCCTCACCCTTGATGCCTGCTCGGTCACCCCTGTCGAACCTGCGCAGTGGCCACAGCCCTACCCGCTGATGCTCGACCTCCAGGAGCACCCCCAGGGCGCGAGTGCACTCCTGCGCATCGACACCCAAGCCCACGGGCCCGACCGTGCCGACTGGATCGCCGAGGCCTACCCGCTCGTCCTGGACGCGGTCGGCTCCCGGCCGGGCCTGCCCCTGGACCACCTGCGCGCCGCGCTGCGCCCGCCCCGCCCCGCACCGGATCAGTCCACTCGGCGTCTGCCCGACCTGCACGGACAGGAGACCACCCGCGATGTCTGACCCCCACGCCTCCGCAGCGCCCCCGAGCGCGAGCCGCATGTCCGGGACCGCCCGCCCTGCACCGGTACGCACCATCCTTGAGACCTTCGACGCTCAGGCCGACCGCGTCCCGGACGCCACGGCGGCCGCCGATGACCGCACCCAGGCCAGCTACCGGACCCTTCAGAACCTCAGCGCCGCTCTGTCCGAGGTCCTGCACGAACGCGGTGTCGCTCCAGGCGACCGAGTCGCCCTGTGCGTGAGCCGCCGCATCCCGCTGCTGACCGCGCTGCTGGCCGTATGGCGCTGCGGCGCCCACTACGTGCCGCTCGATCCCACCTGGCCGCCCGCCCGCATCGACGACCTCCTCGCCGATGCCGGACCCCAGCTGCTGATCACCGACGCGGACACCACCGGTCTGCCGACGCCGGCCGGGCTGGCCGTGCTCCGCGCCGACGAGCCGCACACGGTGACCACCCCTACGGCAGGGCCGACATCGCGGGCCCGACTCTCCGAGACGGCCTACCTCATCTACACCTCCGGAACGACCGGCCGGCCCAAGGGCGTCCCGGTCACCCATAGCGCGCTGATGCAGTACCTGGACTGGGCCTCCCACCACTACGACACCCCAGGCGGCACCGGCACCCTGGTCCACTCCTCGATCGCCGCTGACCTGACCGTCACCAGCCTGCTGCTCCCGCTCATGACCGGGCAGTTCGTCCAGTTGGTGCCGTCCGACGACCCGGGCGACGTCGCGCGGCCGCTCACCGAAGCACGTGGCCTGAGCCCGCTGAAGGTGACCCCCGGAGGCCTGCGGCTGCTGACCCGGCTCCTCACCGGTGAGCAACTGGGCCGCGCGGTACGGCATCTGGTCGTCGGCGGCGAGCAGCTGACCGCTCACGCTCTGGCGGGCCTGGACGTGCCCGGCCTCACGGTGACCAACGAGTACGGGCCGACCGAGGCGACCGTCGGCTGCACCGCGTTTACCTTCCGCTGCGGCACGCCGGTCCCGGACCCGGTGCCCATCGGCCGTCCGGTGTGGAACACCACCGTGGAGCTGCGCACCCCGGACGCCGGCGAACCCGTCGAGCCTGGCGGCACGGGGGAGCTCGTCGTGATAGGTCCCCAGGTGGCCGCCGGATACCAGGACCGGCCGCAGGAGAGCGCCGCCCGGTTCTCCACCGACGCACGGGGCATCCAGGCCTATCGCACCGGTGACCTCGCCCGGATCCGACCCGACGGCCACCTGGAAATGCTCGGGCGGATCGACGAACAGCTGAAGATCCACGGCTACCGCGTGGAACCCGCTGAGATCGAAGCCGTCCTGACCGGTGATCCGTCCATCGCCGACGCCGCCGTCGTCGCCACCCGGACCGGTGAGACCGGCGCGCCGGTCCTCAGCGCCTTCCTCGTCCCCGCCGCCACAGCCCCGAAGAGCAGCGCCATCGAGCGGGCCCGAACCCTGTGTGAGCGGCGACTGCCCTTCTACGCACGGCCCGACCACCTGCACACCCTGGACACCCTTCCCCTGCAGCCGAGCGGCAAGGTCGACCGCCGCGCCCTCGCCGAGCTCCCGGTCCCCGCCGACCGGGGAGACTTGCCGGACCACAACGATCCAGTCCTGGGCGCACTCGCCCGGCTCTGGGCCGACATCCTCGGCGAGCCCCCGCACAGCAGGGAGGCGAACTTCTTCACCAGCGGAGGAGACTCCCTCAAGGCCGTCCTCTACGCCAACGCCGTACAGCGGGCCGGCCTGCAGCTGACCGTCCACGATGTCCTGCACCACCGCACCCTCGACCGGATCGCCGCGGCGCTCACCACCGCCCAAGCTGCCAAGGGTGCACCGGTTACCGACGGGCCCGTTCCTCTCAGTGCCCTGCAGACCGCGGTCCTCACCACACGGCCGGTCCCCGGCGCTTGGGCCTTGCGGTACCTGTCCGAGGCGCCGCACCCGGACGTCGATCCGATCCGGCTGCAGCAGGCGTTCGAAACGGTCATGCGTCGGCATCCGGCACTGCGCTCCGCCTTCTCCTTCGAGGACGGCGAAGGCTGGTCGGCCCGGCTGGCTCCGTTGGCCGCGCGCGGCGTCCACCTCCTGGACCTGAGCGGCCAACCGGCCGGGGACCACGAGGAGATCGTGCACCGCTGCCTGGCCGAGCGCGAGCGGCACCTGGACCTGACGGGGCCGCTCGTCGACCTCGTTCTGATCGGAGGAGAGGGTAGGTCTCGTATCGCCTGGATCGTCCATCACCTGGTCGCCGACCTCGTGTCCCTGCAGATCCTCACCCACGACCTGTGGCACGCCTACGACCACCCCGCCGCGCACCCTCCGGCGGGCGACGACGGCTACGTCCGCTGGCTGAAGTCGGCCCAGCACGTGCCCGAGCTGCCCGCTGGAGCGTGGCTCACCGAGAGCCCGCGCACCACCGCCACCCGCCTGGGCCCGGACGTCCGCGACACGCTGATCACCGCACAGAAGGAGTCGCCACGGCGGCCGCTCGCGATCCTGGCCGGTGCGCTGCTATCCGCCCTCGCCGAGGTTCGGCCCGACTTGCCTGCCGCACTGTGCGTAGAGCTCCACGGGCGTGACCGTGCCGGGCACGACCTCGCTGCCACGGTTGGCTGGCTCACCTCAATACGCCCCGTGCACGTCGCGCGTGCCCTGCTGGCCGACCCCGCCGCCCTGGCCGACTCGGCGTACTCCCAGCTCGAGAATGCCGCCGCCGCACCGGTCGGGCCGCTGGCGCCGATCGCCCTGAACTACTTGGGCGAACTGCCGGAAGGATCGCTGGACCTACCGCCCAAGGGAGCGGCCGGGCCGCTGTTCCCGCTGGAAGTCGTCTGCTTCACCCAGCCCGGAACGCTCCAGATCCGCTGGCGGGCCTGCCCGACCTGGATGCCCGAGGCCACCGTGAACCGCCTCGCCGAGGCCTTCGCCCGCCACGCCGCGGTGCTCCCGACTCCGGGCGCCGGCACGGTCACCTCCCACGATCTGGCACAGATCACCGCCGCCTTCGGAATTGAGGCACCATGAGTGACGCCGACTTCACCGCGCTCTACCCCACGACGCCCGCACAACAGGGCTTCCTGCTGGGCACCCTCACCAGCCCCGGCACCCCCGTCTTCGTCGAGCAGACCGTCTTCCCGCTGACCGGGATGCTCGACCCCGCCCGACTGCAGGGCGCGGCTACGGAGATGGTCGCGGACCACGAGATCCTGCGCACTGCCCTGGCCTGGGACCTGACCAGCGACCCGCGCCAAGTCGTGCTCCCCGGAGCCGAGTTACCCATCGAGCATGTCGACAGCAGCGGCAAAACCGATCCCGAGCAGCGCGCCGACCTGGATTCCCTCCTCCACCGCCAGCGGCACACCCCCTTCGACATGCACCGCCCCCCGCTGCTGCGCCTGGCCGTCCAACAACTGGACTCTCGGCGCCACCAGCTCGTGTGGAGCCACCATCACGCGATCCTCGACGGCCGCGCCCACCTGCTGCTCGCCACCGAACTCCTGCACCGCTACAACACCCGCACCCGCCCCGCCCCGCAGCCGCCGTTCGGCCCGTACGCCCGCTGGCTGGCCGGGCAGCCCCGCGAACAGCAGCAAGCCCACTGGACCAAGCACCTCGACGGCTACAAGGGCTGCGCCCCGCTGCCGCGCACGCCCCTCGCCCAGAGCGCCGACCGTTTTGGCCAGCGCATCCGCGACCTGCCCGACGCGCTGGTCGCGGACCTCACCGCCTTCACCCAGGCGCACGGCACCACCACCTCCGCGGCCCTGGTGGCCTGCTGGAGCCTGATCGCCGCCCGCCAGCGCGACCGGGCGGACATCGCGATCGGCGTCACCGTCTCCGGGCGCTCCCACTCCTACCCGCACGCCGCTGACCTCGCGGGCCCGCTGGCCTCGACCGTTCCCCTGCGCTGCCCGCCCGACCCGCACGAGAGCGTCGGAGCGTGGATCAGCCGAATCCACGGCGACCTGGCCCGCGCGGACCAGCACAGCGGATGCTCCAGCGCCGAACTGCACACCGGGGCCGGTATCCCCGAGGGCCAGAGCCTGTACGACAGCGTCATCGCCATCGCCAACTACCCGCGCACGCCCGCGCAGCACGCCGACATGGAGGAGGATGGCGGGCTCCTCGTCCTGGACACCGCAGGGATCCAGTCGTACGGCGGCCGCACCCGCCACGCCCTGACCCTGGTCGTGGAGATGACCGCCGGAATGCGGCTGCGCCTGGTCACCGACCGCTCGCAGATCAGCGACGAGAAGGCCTGCGCGACCCTGGACGCGATGGGCGCCCTGCTCGCCCGGCTGAAGCCCGGCACCCAGGACCAGGCAGGCCATCTCGCCCAGCACACCGCCGCACTCACACCCTTCCCCGAGACCGCGCCAGAGTCGGCGGGCACCGGCGGCGCCCCGGACCAGGGACCGGACCCGGTCCTGAACGTCGTCACCGCCCACTTCACCGCACTGTTGGGCCACCGCGCGGACCCGGACACCGACTTCCTCTCCGCCGGCGGACACTCCCTGCTGGCGCTGCGTCTGGTCACCCGGCTGAGGGCCGCGTTCGCCGTCGATCTCCCCCTGAGCGCCGTCCTCACGGCCCCCACCCCGCGGGCCCTGGCCCAGCTCCTGCGCGAGCTCGTCCTGGGCACCACCGCCGCCGAGTCGCCCGAGGTGCTGCCCCCGCTGCTCGCGAGTCCTGGCGAGGCCAGCGAGCCCTTCGCCCTGACCGGCATCCAGCAGGCCTACTGGGCCGGGCGACGCGACGACTTCGACCTCGGCGGCGTCGACTCCCACCTGTACGCCGAGGTGGATGTTCCCTCTCTCGACGTCGACCGGCTCGCCCGCGTGTGGCGCACCCTGATCGAACGGCATCCGATGCTCCGCGCCGTGATCACCGAGGACGGCCGTCAACGGATCCTTCCCACCGTGGCCCCGTACGAGATCCACACCCTCGACCTGCGGCACGCGCCCGACGCCGCGGAACGCCTCGCCGCCGCGCGCACCCGGCTGTCCCACCCGCGCCGCGACACCGCCGCCTGGCCGCTCTTCACCATCGAGGCCGCCCTCCTGCCCGACGGCGGGACCCGGCTGTTCCTGTCCTTCGACCTCCTCATCGGCGACGCCCTGAGCTGGCAGATCCTCTACCGCGAAGCCCGCGCCCTCTACCAGGACCCAGGCGCCGAACTGCCGCCGCTCACCATGACGTTCGCGGACTACGTCGCCTATCAGCACACCCTGACCTCCAGCGACCGCTACGCCCGCGACCGCGCCTATTGGCGTGGCCGCCTGCCGGAGCTTCCCGCACCGGCGCCGCTGCCGGTCCTCACCACACCGGGGCACGAGGGCCAGCCCCGCTTCCACCGCCTGCAGACCTGCTGGACGCCGACGGAATTCGGCGCGCTGCGGGCCGCGGCCGCCGCCCATGGGACGACGCTGTCCGCGCTCCTGCTCGCCGCGTTCAGTGACAGCCTCGGCCGCTTCACCAACACCCGCGCCTTCCTCGTCAACGTCACCGTCTACAACCGGCTGCCGATCCACCCGCAGATCAACCAGGTCGTCGGCGACTTCACCTCCACCGTTCTGACGAGCGTGGACCTGTCGGGTGTCACCTTCGCCGAGCGGCTGCGTACGCTGCAGCACCAGCTGTGGGCGGACCTCGACCACAGCACCTACAGCGGCGTGGACGTGCTGCGCGAACTGCGCGGCACACCCCAGGGGGCGGCCGGGGCGCCCGTGGTGTTCACCAGCACCCTCGACATGGAGGTCCCCGGCGAGGACCCGGGGCCGTTCCCGGGCCGGATCGTCCACGGCATCGGACAGACCCCACAGGTCCTGCTCGACTACCAGACCTACGAAGCCGCCGGCCAACTGGTGATCAACCTCGACACCCTCACTGGAGCGCTGCCTGACGGCTTCGTCCAAGCCCTGCTGGACGACCACACCGCCGCGCTGCGCGCCCTGATCGAGGACCCGGCGGCCTCCGAGCGCCCGCACCTCGTCCTGCCGCCCGCCCCAGCCGCGCTTCCCGGGCCGCTCGGCGGCGGTCACCTGCTGCACCAGCCGTTCCTGGACCGCGTCCGCGACCACCCTGAACGGATCGCGGTGCGGTGCGGCGGCCGGACGCTGACCTACGGCGACGTCCACGACCGCGCCCGCGAGGTGGCCGCCCGGATCAGCGCCGCGCCGCCCGACGGCGAGCTGATCGCCCTGGTCTGCGACCCCGGGGCGGAACAGGCCATCGCGGCCCTCGGCGTGCTGCTCGCCGGGTACGCCTACGTCCCCGTGGACGCCTCCTGGCCCACGCAGCGCATCGACGACCTCCTGAACCACACCGGAGCGAAGCTCGTGCTGACCCACCGCACGGTGACCGACCGCCTGGCACCGCTGCCCGCGCGGGTCATCGTCATCGACGACGGACAACCCGCCCCCGCCGGCGAGCAGCACCGCCCGCAGCCCCGAACGGACACCGACCTCGCGTACGTCATCTTCACGTCCGGCTCAACCGGCCGTCCCAAGGGCGTGATGATCTCCCACCGCGGCGCCCTGAACACGACGCTCGACATCAACCACCGCTACAAGGTCGCCGCCTGCGACGTGCTGCTCGGGGCGAGCCCGTTCACCTTCGACCTGGCCGTGTACGACCTGTTCGGTGCACTCGCCGCCGGGGCCACCCTCGTCCTGCCCACCCGTGAGGAGCGCACCGACCCGGCCGCCTGGATCCGCCTGATCCGCAGCTGTGGCGTCACCGTGTGGAACTCGGTTCCCACCCTGGCTTCACTGCTGCTCGACGCCCTGCCCGCCACCGACCACACCACCCTGAAGTCGCTGCGGCTGTGGCTGCTCAGCGGCGACTGGATTCCCCTCGCCCTCCCGGACCGGCTGCGGGCCCGCGCGGGGGAGTGCCAGGTCATCTCGCTGGGCGGGGCCACCGAGGGTTCCATCTGGTCGATCCTCCATGAGATCGGAGACGTCGAGGACGGATGGGCCAGCATCCCCTACGGCACGTCCATGACCGGCCAGCACGTCCAGGTCCTCGACGAGCAGCTGCTGCCCTGCCCGGCCTGGACCCCAGGACAGATCCACATCGCCGGCCACGGCACCGCGCTCGGCTACTGGAACGAACCCGAGCTGACCGAGGCCGCGTTCGTCTTCGACGGCCGCACCGGACAGACCTGGTACCGCACGGGGGACTGGGGGCGCCTCCTGCCAGACGGCACGATCGAGTTCCTCGGCCGCCGCGACGACCAGGTCAAGATCCGCGGCTACCGCGTCGAGCTCCGCGAGGTCGAGACCGCCCTGGGCACGCTAGACGGCGTCGAACAGGCCGCCGTGGTCGTCACCGGCGAGCGCACCGACCAGCGCCTGCACGCCGTCCTTGTCACCACGCGCCCGCTGGCGGACCTGCGCGCCGAGCTCGCCCGGCGCCTGCCCTCCCACATGCTCCCGGCCACCTTCACCTGCCGGACGGACCTGCCGCGCACCGCGACCGGCAAGATCGACCGGACGGAACTCGCGCGCGCCGTCCCACAGCCCGACACGACCGACTCCGCCCGGCAGAGCGGGGGAGCGGAGCCGACCGGGCCGCTGCGGGACGCCCTGTGCGCACTGCTGCCCGCCCCCGCCGGGCCCGACGACGACCTCCTCGACGCCGGGCTGACCAGCATCGACGTCATCCGCATGGCCAACCTCGTCGAGCAGCACACCGGCGTGCGACCCGACCTCACCGAGTTCTACCGGACCCCCACCCTGAGCACCCTGCTCCAGCATGCCGACGGCGACCGCACGGACAACCGCACTGCGGCCACGGCAGACACGTCACCGTGGACGGCCCTCCCGATGCTCACCGACCCCGGAGAACGCGAGCACTTCCGTGCCGGCCGCCCCGCCTACCCGCCCGCTCCGGCCCACCGGATCCTGCCCGCCGCCCCGCCGTCCGCGACCTCACGCCGCGCCCGGCGCTTCACCCCGCGCTTGTTCAGCGACCACCCGGTGACAACCGAGGCCCTCGGGCACCTGCTGGAGAGCCTGCGCCGCGACCCGGTCACCGGGCGCAGCGGCTTCCTGTACCCCTCGGCCGGCGGTCTCTACAGCGTCCAGCTCCACCTGTACGCGAGTCCCGGCCGGACCGAGGGCCTGGACGGCGGCGTCTACCGCTACCACCCCGACGCCCACGACCTCATCGAGCACGCCACCGGTATCGGCCTCGACCCGGCAGCCCTGCACCTCGGTCTTATCAACCGGCCCGCGGCCGAGAGCGCCGCCTTCACCCTGTTCCTCGTCACCGACCCCGCCGACTCCGCACCTCTCTACGGACCGGACGCCGAGACGCTCGCCCTTCTGAACGCCGGGTACATGGGGCAGCTGCTGTGCGAGCGGGCCGCCGAAGCCGGCCTGGGGCTGTGCCCGGTCCACGGCGTCGACTTCAACCCGGTGCGCTGGCTGCTGCCCGAGGGCGAGCGCCTCGTCCTGCTGCACACCCTGCTCGGCGGCGTACCCGCCGCCGAGACCGACAGGATCGGGGAGGGTGCATGACGGCCCTGCCGGTGATCGTGGAGACAGCGCCGCTCTCCCCGGGACAAGAACGGCTGATCGGCGACGAGTTCGTGCGGCCCGACGGGTCCTGGCCGAACCCGGGGGAGCAGACCCGGCTGCGGCCGATCGACACCGGCGCCGTTCTCATCGACGGCCCGTTGGACACCCACGCCCTGCAGAGTGCCGTGTCCGCGCTCGTCGTCCGGCAGCACGCACTGCGCACCCGCCTGCACCGCCTGGCCGACGGCACCCCCGTCCAGCTCGTCGCCGACTGCATCCCCGACCAGGTCCACCACAGCCGCCTGCCCAGCCACACCCGGCTGAGCCGGGAGGTGCTGCTCGCCCAGAGCACGCCGCAGCACGTCGACCCGCGCAGCGACCCGCTCTTCCGCACCCACCTGATCCGCCTCGGCGAGCGCCGCTGCGTCCTGCTCCTGCAGATCCACCACTTCGTCAGCGACGGCTGGTCGATCGGCGTCCTCTACCGCGACCTCGCCGCGCTCTACAACGCAGCTCACACCGGTCGTGTCGCCGAACTGCCGTCACTGCCGCGCTCCTTCGCCGCCGTGTGCCGGGACATGCGCGGCGAACGCCGCGGTCCGCAGCTGGAGCGGCAGCTCGCCTTCTGGCGGGAGCGCCTGGACCTACCCGGCCCGCCCCTGGCCTTTACTGACGAGCCGATCGAGCACGAGACCGGGCAGCGCCCGGTGGACGTTCAGCGCGTCCACATTCCCGCGCCCGCGGTCCGCGGGCTGCGCGCCAGTGCTCGTGGCGGCGCCCGCGGCCCACTGGCCGGTCCGTTTCTCGCCGCGCTCGCCCTGGTCCTGCACCACCAGAGCGCGGCCACCGACATCCGCATCGGCATGATGATCTCCAACCGGGCGCGGCCGGACACCGAGCACCTGATCGGCTACTTCGTGAACACCGCGGTGATCAGGCAGCGGCTCCACCCCGATCTGACCGCAGCCGATCTGACCGCGGCCGCGAACGAGGCCGTGCGCCAGGCCATCGAGCACCAGGCCCTGCCCATCCAGGACCTCAAGCGTGAGCTGCATCAAGGCTCGGGCCCGCTGTATCAGGTCACCCTCGCCCTCAACGCGATGCGCGCCGACACCCTGGCCCTGGACGGGGTGGACTGCCAGGACATCGACATGGAACCGACCGGGGCGCGGATGGCCCCCACCACCATCGAACAGCGCTGGGTCCTCGAGGAGCGGGCGGGGGCCTTGAGCGGCACGCTCACCTACCAGGCCAGCTCGTTCACCCCGCCGCAGATCCGCATGGCACTGGGCCACCTCGATCAGACCATCGCCGCCGTCACCGCCGGGCACCCCACCGTCGCCGCCATCACCAGCGCCTTGCGTCACCCGGGGGTGAGGACATGAACGGCCCCCTCAGTGCGCATCCCACACACCCCGACATCGCCGCGGTCCTCGACGCGTACGGACTGACTCCCTCGGCGGTGCGGCCACTGTACGGCGGGATGGAGAACACACACGTACGCGCCGAGACCCCCGACGGGCCGGTCGTGATCACCGAGCTGCGCAAGAAGGGCCCGGCAGCCGCCGAGGAGTACGCACGCTTCCTGCACCGCCTGGAGCAGGCCGACATCCCGGCGCCGCGCCTGCGCCGGCGACGTGACGGCGGCTGGGTCACTGAGCACACCGGACATCCCGTGATCGTGTGCGGCTACGTGCCGGGTCGACAGCACAAAGTGCTGCCGCCGCACCTCGTCGAAGAAGTCGGCACCCTCCTGGGCCGCGTCCACCGCACCGTGACGGTGCCGGACTGCACGCTGGAGCCCCACCTGCGGCTGACCGGCCCCGAGGCGGCGCTCCTCGCGGGCCTGCCGGACACCCCCTTCGCCCGATGGGCCCGTGCCACCCATCGCAGAGTCGCCCATGTGACGGCGCAGAGCGGGCCGCCCGTAGCGGTGCACGCCGATGTATTCCCCGACAACGTCATCGTCACGAACAGCGGTGACGTCGTCCTCATCGACTGGGAGGACGCCTCCCCGGACCTTCCGGTCGTCGATGTCGGCATGACGGTGATCGGACTGTGCTGCCCCTCCAGCGGGTTCTCCGTACGCCGCGCCCGCCGGCTGCTGCGCGGCTACCGCGCCGGAAGCGGCACCGCACTCGACCCCGCTCTGGTCCGGGACGCCGCGCTGCACGCGGCCGTCCTGGTCGCCCTGCGCCGCTACCGGTGGCGGCAGGAAGGTCATCTGCCCGCCGACTCCTCCCGCTCACACACCGTCCTCGCCCGCACCGCGCAGGACCTGGAGCAGCGCTGGTCGGAAGTAGCACGGCGATGACCACCCGCCGAGCGCGCCGCACCGCTGTCCTCGCCACGATCAGAAAGTGACCCGCCATGTCCCGCGATCAGGTCCTCGTCATCGTCCCGCCCAACTCCAACACCGTCATCAGCGGCCACCTGCTGACCGTGACCCGCCCCGAGGAGCACAGCGACTGGTCCGATTTCCTGTGCCTGGGCGCCCTGTCCCTCACTTCCGCCCTGGAGAACAACCCGCAACTCACCCCGCTCTACATCGACGGCACGGTCATCGACCTCGACGACGTCCTCACCTACATCACCAACCACGCCGAGCACATCCTGGCCGTCTGCCTGGGCATGCTCACCGCGAACTTCGAGGCCGGCGTTCTCATCGCCCGCCACACCAAGGACACCGACCCGCACATCACCACCGTCGCGGGCAACGACCACTTCTCCTCCCTGTGGCGCGAGTGCATGGCCGCCGCGCCCTGCCTGGACTACGGGTTCGTCGGCAACGAGATCATCGGCCCCTTCACCCGCCTGATCGCCGCCCTGCGCACCGGCGCGGACATCGACGCCGGCGCCCTCCCGGGCCTCGTCCACCGCACCGCCGACGGCACGCACCTCACCCCGCCCGGCGCCGAGCCCGTGTTCACCGGATTCGACTACTCCCTCGTGGACCGCGCCTTCCAGCAGACCCCCCTGTACACCGGGCACTTCCAGCAGCGGATCGCGCCGCGCCTGCACGAGCTCACCGGCCGCAAGGTGAGCGCGGGCGTCCCCGTCGAGATCGGACGGGGCTGCGTGAAGTTCGCCAATGACGACGCGTGCAGCTTCTGCTCCATCCACCCCGGGATGCTCTGGCGCAATCAGCTGAACGCCGCCCAGGCCTGGGCCGTCGTGGAGGCCGCCGTCACGGCCGGCTACGACTACCTCTACCTGACCGCCGACGAACTGCCCCTGACCTTCGCCAAGCTCCTCACCGCCATGAGCGACACCCAGCCCGGCTGGTGGACCGCCCTCCCGGACACCGACCGGCCCGTGCTGGTTGGCTACGGGCGCGCCGACGGCATCGCCGACCCCCGCCGCACCGCGCTGCTCACCGGTCTCGGCGTACGCCAGATCATGATCGGGATGGACGCCGGGGCGCCCCTGTCGCTGGCCGCGATGAACAAGCCCGTCGGCGGCCGCCGACGCGACATCCTGGCCGAGGCCGAGCGGCTGTACGAGAAGAACTCGACGGCCATCACCGTCGCCCGCGACCACGGCCTTCTCATCCGGGCCGGCTTCGTCATCGGTCACATCGGCATGACCCGGGCCCTGCTGGACGAGAACCTGCAGCGGATCCTCGCACTGATCTCCGAAGGCGGCGCGCACGGCGTCTTCTCCGCGGTCGACGTCGAGGTGCTCTCCCCGCAGCCCGGCGCCCGCGACTACGCCTACCTCACCGACCCGGCCGCCGCGCAGGCCGCCGCCTCCCGGCTCGGCCTGGGCATCGCCGACGAGCCGGTCCTCACCAAGATCGCCCAGCGCTGGATCGGCCAGGCCGTCATCCCCCCGGAAGAGGCGATGCGCGACTACGCCACCGCGCTGATGCCCGAGGTGTCCTTCGAGGAACTCGCCGAAGCCCGCGCGACGATCCGCGCCCACGCCAAGAGCTGCGGCGTCGTCATCGGCGAATAGCCACCACCCAGCCCACCGTGCCTTACGGAGGACCGCATGCGCCTGACCCCCGCCGAGAGCGACCGGCTCCAGCTGTACCAAGCCACCCTGCTCGCCCGGGAACGCCGCGGCCGTGGTCTGCGGCTCAACGTGCCCGAGGCGACCGCGCTCATCACCCACGCCGCCTGCGAGGCAGCCCGGGACGGCGCCCGCGTGGACGAAGCGGTCACCGCGGCCCGCCAGGTCCTCACCGCCGCCGACGTCCTGCCCGGCGTCCCGCACCTGCTCACCGAGATCCAGGTCGAGGCCGTCTTCGACGACGGAACCAAACTCATCGTCATCACCGACCCCATCCCGACCGCCGACGACCCGCAGACCGCACCCGGCGCCGTCTTGGCCGCACCCGCCCCCACCCCCGACTACGCCGACCCGGTCACGATCACGGTCACCAACACCGGCGACGTGCCCGTCAGCGTCAGCAGCCACTACCACTTCTTCGAAGCGAACCGGGCACTCGCCTTCGACCGCGCCACCGCCTACGGCACCCGCCTGGCCCTCCCGGTCGGCTCGGTCACCATCTTCGACCCCGACACACCCCGCACCGTGACCCTCACCCCACTGGGCGGCGACCGCATCGTCATCGGCTTCGCCGGACTCGTCGACGGCCCCCTGGACACCCCCGGCGCACGCGAGCAGGCCCTGCACCGCGCCCACACCAACGGCTACCTCGACACCGGCTCCGCCACCGCCCAGGAAGGCCACCCCGCATGAGCAGCACGCTGCGCTACACCGAGCTCCACGGCCCCACCACCGGCGACCGGATCCGCCTCGCCGACACCGGCCTGACACTGCGCGTGGAGGACGACGCACAGCTGCGCGGTGAGGAGTTCGTGACCGGCTACGCCAAGACCGCACGCGACGGCATGCACATGAAAGCCGAACTCACCGCCGACACCTGCGACCTCGTCGTCTCCAACGTGGTCCTGGCCGACCCCGTCGCAGGCATCCGCAAGGTGTCCCTCGGCATCAAGGACGGCCGCATCCACTCGATCGGCCGCGCCGGAAACCCGGACACACTCGACGCCGTCGACGTCGTCGTGGGCACCGGCACCACCGTCATCGCCGGGGAAGGCCTCATCGCCACCCCCGGCATCGTCGACACCCACGTCCACCTCGTCTCCCCGCGCATCCTGGACGCCGCCCTCGCCGCCGGCGTCACCACCGTCGTGAGCCAGAACTTCGGCCCCACCTGGGGCTGCGGCGTGACCGCCCCCACCGAACTGCACCACGCCCTGCGGGCCTTCGACGCCTGGCCCGTGAACATCGCCCTGCTGGCCCGAGGCTCCAGCTCCCACCCCGCCGGACTCGTCCGGGCCCTCGCCGAAGGCGGCGCCTCCGGCTTCAAGGTCCACGAGGACATGGGCGCCCACGCCCGCGCCCTCGACACTGCCCTGACCGTCGCCGACGAACACGACGTACAAGTAGCCCTGCACAGCGACACCCTCAACGAGGCCCTCTACGTCAACGACACCCTCGCCGTCATCGCCGGCCGCACCCTGCACGCCTTCCACGTCGAAGGGTGCGGCGGCGGACACGCCCCCAACGTGCTGCAACTGGCCGGCGTCCCCAACATCATCGGCTCCTCCACCAACCCCGGCCTGCCCTTCACCCGCGACACCGCCGCCGAACACCTCCACATGATCGCCACCGTCCACCGGCTCGACCCGGGCAGCCCCGACGCCCTGCGCCTGGCCGCCGACCGGATCCGCACCGGCACCCTCGGCGCCGAAGACGTCCTGCACGACCTCGGGACCATCCCCATCACGTCCTCGGATTCCCAGGCCATGGGCCGCATCGGCGAGACCGTGCGCCGCACCTTCGCCGTCGCCGCCAAAATGAAAGCCCTCGACCCCGAGCCGACCGCCGACGACAACGAGCGCATCCTGCGCTACCTCGCCAAGCTCACCATCAACCCCGCCCTCGCCCACGGCATGGCCCACGAGATCGGCGCTCTCACCCCCGGCCGCCTCGCCGACATCGTGCTCTGGGACCCCCGCTACTTCGGCGCCAAGCCACACCTCGTCCTCAAGGCCGGCTACCCCGCCTACGGCGTCACCGGAGACCCCAACGCCTCCACCGAGACCTGCCAACCCCTCGTCCTAGGACCGCAGTTCGGCGCGTTCGGGGAGACCGCAGCCGACCTGTCCGTCGCCTTCGTCAGCCAGGCCGCCCACGCCAGCGGCGCCGACCAGCTGCCCACCCGCCGCCGCCGCGTGCCCGTCCGCGACACCCGCAGCATCGGCCTGGCCACCATGCGCCTCAACGACCGCACCGGCCACGTCCGGGTGGACCCCGGCAACGGCCGCGTCACCCTCGACGACAACCCCATCAGCTCGCCGCCCGCCGAGCACACCGCACTCAGCCGCCTCTACTTCCTGTGACCGGCCACCCCACCGAACGCGCCGCCCGAAGGAGTACGTCATGCCGCAGAGCGCCATCACCGCCGAGCTTCTTGCACACGCCCGCGCCACCATCGATCTGCCCGCCGACGCCGCCAAGGCCCTGACCGCGCTGCGCACGGCGGCCACCGACTTCTTCACCCAGGATGAGGCCGTCAAGCGCAGCCACGGCAGCGACGACTTCACCTTCGGCTTCCGCCCCTACGGCCGTCAGTACTCCATCAGCCCCGACCGGCCCGACATGAACGAGAGCTTCACCTACTGGGCGGACAACCCAGCCACGGTCCCGCACGGCGAAGCGCCCACCGTCGCGCCGTTTCTCCAGGCGCTCAGCGACTACTGGGCCGTGGCCGCCGCCATCACCGAGAACGTACTCGCCGACCTGGCGGCCCACTACGGGCAACAGCGGGAAGCGGCCCTGCCGTTCCGCGACTACTCCTACCTGGAGATCAACTGGTACCACCCCAGCGACCGCGACCTGCTGCAGGACCGGCACGAGGACGGTCACCTGCTCACGCTGGCCATCGCCGACGGCCCGGGACTGGAGATCGAAACCGACGGGCGGATGAGCCCCGTCCCGGTCCACAACAGCCAGCTCCTGGCGATGCCCGGCAGCCTCCTCACCACGATGACCGGTGACGCTATCCCCCCGCTCTACCACCAGGTCCGCAACCACCGGCTCCCGCGACGCCTGACCGTGCTCTTCCTGGCCAACCCGCCCCTCGACCGGCCCGTATCACCGTTCATGAGCCGTGAGGGACGGGCCGTCGACGTCGCCCAGCTCGCCCGCACCAGCGGGGCCATGTTCGGGCTCCCCCCAGCGCCGAGCCGCCCCGCCGCGCAGACCGGCGGCCACAGCACCTGACCCCGGGCGTCAGGCCAGCGTCCGGTCGAAGACCTCACGGTGCGCGTAGACGAAGCGGTGCTCCCGCTTACTCCAGGCGATCCGGTCAGCCAGGACCTCCGGAGCAGTGGGGGCAGTCTCCGGGTGTGCCAGGAACTCCGCCCAGAAGCGGACGTTGCGCGACTGGCGCTCGAGGATGCAGTCGACCAGCGCGCGGCGCTCGGCGTCCTCCAGCCCGTACACGTCGGCGATGAGCCGCACCTGCGCCGCCTGGTCTTCCAGCGCCATGACCTGCTTGGACGAAATCGACCACGTCCACGCCATATACGCGACGTCTTCGAGGCGGCTTCCGGGAGCGGCTTCCGCCCAGTCGATCATCGCGACCGGGATGCCGTCCTGGAAGACGTAGTTGTTCGGCCCCGGGTCGTGGTGGCACACCACGTCGAACCGGCCGGCCAGATCACTTCCCCGTGTGGCGTCATGCATCTCACGCAGAAGATGGGCCGCTGCCCTCACCTGGTCGTTGGACCAGGGCTGGAATTTTGCCGGAACGTCGCCCTCGATATAGGTGAGGATGTCTTTACCGTCCACCTGGCCCAGGTATTTCGGGGCACCAAGGAAATTCTGCTGCTCGAAGATTTTTAGAAGGGAAGCCGTGAATTCCGAAGAATCCGACGCGGGCCTAAGCACCGTGTCGTCCCTTCGGAGGACTTCCGATGCCATGCGACCACCGGTCAGTGCGACTGCACCACCAGACGCATCAGTCATTGCCGTCGCTCCCACACCTTGATCGCCAGTTGGCTCGCGCGCACCGCGCAGCACTCATTCACGCCAGGACATCCAGAGTCCGTCCTGCAACCCGAGCGAGCCTAGCGGAGCCGGGAGCGGCGGCGGCCCAAGGTCTCGGAAGTCGACACCATGGTGTGGAAAGCGCGCCGTTTTCAAGATCGGTAATTTCGAGACGTGTCCGGGAGACGACCTCTTTTGACTGGGGCCGACCAGCGAGAACGAGTTCCACGTGTCTCTCGCTTGGCCTGTGGGTGACCCTCTCGGCGCGGAGCGTCACCTGCAAGATGGCGCAGAGTCGCCAGTTGCTTTGCGGCCCGCCGCTCTTGTGGGCAGCGGGCCGCAAAGCGATCGGCCCTCTGTCAGGGCAGGAGCAGCGACCGCAGCGCGGCGAGGTCTTCCTGAGTCACCCCATGCGTCTGGAGGTAGGCGGCGAGGTCGCCGTGCTCAGCGGTGATGGTCTCCACGGCGGACCGGAGAAGCTCTTCGGATACGGGGTGCGAGTACCGTGTCACTCCCGCCTCATCGACGAAAGAAGTGGGGCCGACAGCGAGGGCGAGCTCAATGTTGGACTGGACGAAGTCCGCGACGATGTCCTGCCAGGCCACGCCGAGCAGTGACTGGATCACGGCTATGGCCAGACCCGTCCGGTCCTTGCCGACGGCGCACTGGACGACCACAGGCGCGACGTCTGGACGGCTGAGCTCCTTGACCAGCCGCGCAATGGCAGGCCCGGCGTAGACCGCCATGAACGGGTAGAGCCTCCCGGGATCCACCGGCCAGTCCTTGCCCTCGAACCCCGAGAAGTCGCTCAGACCCATCCGCTCGAGACCGGCCCGGTCCGGCAGCGCGGGCAGCGCGACCCATGTGACCTCCAGACCGTGCTTCTGTCCAGGCCAGACGTTGTTCTCGGCGCCGCTGCGCAGGTCGATCACGGTACGGATGCCGAATTCGCGGATACGCTCCACCCCAGCGTCGGTGAGACGGTTGAGCGAGCCTGACCTGAAGAGAAGACCCGTCTTCAGTGAGGAGATTCCGGCGTCGCGGAAGTTGCGCACGTTCGGTACGTCCAGCGCATGACTCTGCGCGGGAATGAGGTGACTTGCCGACTGTTCCGCTATGTCTGGGCGCGTCATAGGAAGATGTTAATGAGTTCAGAGCGGATGGCCCATATTGCGGTCCGCTTTTCTCTCGCACCCTTGTAAATTTATCAGGCGGCCGTAAACCGTCAGAATGCGATTTATTGATGCACGGGGGAGCATGCAGACGCAATCGGTGTTCACTGTGTTGCGGTCGTGCGCCTGGTTTCGGGACGGTCGTTGTGAGCTGGTCGGTGTGCCTGTTGGGTAGCCTGAAGAGCAATTGTCAAGACCTGTGGATGGGAGCTGTGCCGACCCAGCGGTGGTAGGCGTCTACGTCGACGTTGCTGCCGCACACGATGGTGACTACGTGTCGGCCGGCGAAGCGGTCGCGGTCTTCGAGGATCGCCGCGATGCCGAGCGCGGCCGACGGTTCGACGACGAGACCGGCGTGGTCGAGGAGCATCCTCATACCGGCGGTGATCGACGGCTCCTGGACCAGGACGGCGTCGTCGGCGACCAGGAGGAGGTCGTCCAGGACGGCCGGGATGGGACGTCGGTCGGCGACGCCGTCAGCGATGGTGTTGGTCGAGTCGGTGGTGACGACACGCCGCTGGCGCCACGAGTGTGTCATCGCCGGTGCGCCCAGCGGCTGG